>NZ_DAOPSE010000026.1:0-19805 GCF_035349255.1 Defluviitoga sp.
AATAACACCTTTGGGTTTAGAGTATTTAAAATACGCAGTTGAGAGTGTAAAGCAACAGGCAAAAATTCTGGAAACTTTTATCAGTAAATGTGAAGAGGTTTTGAAAAAATATGATTCTGCAGATGAATAAAATAAGAAAAGGAACTAGTTAGACTAACTAGCTCCTTTTTTGTTTCTCTATTAGAAAATATAATTAATTATTCAAAAAGATATTTAAAAACTTAAGTTTAAACTTCTACTTGCTATTTCTTCTTTAATTTTATCGATGAAAAGATCTCTTGAAATATTTTCTTCAGTTTTGCCTTTAATTGTTCGAACGTTAATAGTATCAGAATCTAACTCTTTCTCTCCAAAAACTATCATGTACGGTACCTTTTTCATTTGTTCGTTTCTTATTTTGTAACTTACTGTGGAATCAGTATCGTTAACATAAGTTCTGATATTTTCTTTTTCTAATTGATTTGCAAATTCTTTGGCCTTTTCATTAAATTTTTCTGAAACAGGGATAACCGCTACTTGTACAGGCGCAAGCCAAGTTGGGAATTCTCCTGCAAAATTTTCTATCAGAATTCCAAAGAACCTTTCCAATGATCCGAATATTGCTCTATGAATCATAACGGGTCTTTCATATTCACCTTTTTCATTTGCATATACCATTTCAAATCTCTCTGGCATCTGGAAATCAAGTTGTATGGTAGTGCATTGCCATTTTCTTCCTATAGAATCTGTCACATGAAAATCGATTTTAGGACCGTAAAAAGCTCCATCTCCTTCAGCTATTTTATAATTTATCTGAGACTTTTCTAAGGCTAATTTTAGTGCTTCAGTTGCGCTATCCCATGTTTCAACCTCTCCCATGTGATCTTCAGGCATGGTACTTAAAATTGCTTCATAGTCAAATCCAAATGTTGAATATATTTCGTTGGTAAGTTCGATCACCCTTATTATTTCTTGTTCCATCTGCGATTTAGTACAAAATATATGGGCGTCGTCTTGAGTGAATGCTCTTACTCTAAAAAGACCATGCAAGGTACCGCTTCTTTCATAGCGATGCACTTTTCCAAATTCAAATAATCTTATTGGAAGGTCTCTGTAACTTACAAAGTTGTTTTTGTAGATTAAAATATGACCTGGACAATTCATAGGTTTTACTGCCATCGGCATATCTTCTTTTTCGGTAAAAAACATGTTTTCTTTGTAATGATCCCAGTGACCTGATTGATGCCATAGTTTAATATTCATTATCTGGGGAGTTTCTACTTCACTGTAGCCGTATCTTTTATGAACTTCTCGTGAGTAATCCATTAGTTCGTTTAGAACGATCTTACCGTTTGGTAGAATAAACGGCATTCCTGGCGCCATCTCCGACTGAAGCATAAACAAATTTAATTGAGGACCTAATTTTCTATGATCACGTTTTTTAGCCTCTTCTAACATATTTAGATAATCGTCTAGATCTTTCTTTTTTGCAAAAGCAGTTCCATATATTCGTTGTAGCATTTTATTCTTTTCGTCACCACGCCAATAGGCCCCGGAAACTGATAAAAGTTTAAAATGTTTAACATAACCAGTAGAAGGAAGATGTGGCCCTCTACATAAGTCTACAAAGTCACCTTGAATGTAAATGGAGACTTTATCATCTTCTATTTCATCAATCAACTCAAGTTTGTATGGTTGGTCTTTAAATATTTCTTTTGCTTCATCTTTCGTAATCTCTTTCCTAACTATTTTTATATCTTGCTCGATTATCCTTTTCATTTCTTCTTCTATTTTTGGAAAGTCTTCTTCTGATATACTGTGTCCTTCTACATCAAAATCGTAATAAAAACCATCTTCGATAACAGGACCTATTCCTATTTTGACTTTATCTGCTCCGAAGACATGAGTAACAGCTTGCGCCATAATGTGTGACATAGTATGTCTGTAAATTAGAGGAGCTTTTTCGTCATCTAATGTGATTAATTTAACTGTGGAATCTCGAGTTATCGGATAATTTAAATCAACTAACTCACCGTTAACTTCAGCAGCTATTGAATCTTTGTACAATCTTTCCGATATATCTTTAGCTATATCGGCAGGTGAAACACCTTCTTCATACTCTTTCGATGAACCATCCGGAAAGGTTATCTTAATCATTAGACCACCTCTTATTTCATATTTTATATTGTAAGAGTTTCTATTTTTTCCTTGAGATCATGTTCTATCAGTTTATCAATGATTTCATCTAAATCTCCATCTAGTATTTCATTTATTCGGTATGTTGTGTATTGTATTCTATGGTCTGTTACTCTGTTTTGTGGAAAATTATAGGTTCTTATCTTTTCGCTTCTTTCGGCTGTTCCAATTTGTGATTTTCTTTCTTTTACTATCTTAGATTGTTGTTCTTCGAGTTTGAGTTCAAATAATTTTGCCTTCAATATATTTAAGGCTTTTTCTTTATTTTGATGTTGAGATCTTTCTTTTTGACAGGTTACAACTATTCCTGTTGGAAGATGGGTTATCCTAACTGCAGAGTCAGTTTTGTTAACGTGTTGTCCGCCAGCACCACTAGCTCTATATGTATCTATTTTTAGTTCATCTTCATTTATGTGAATGTCGATATCTGTGGGCTCAGGAAGTACCGCAACAGTTGCTGTAGAAGTATGTATCCTTCCAGAAGATTCCGTTTGAGGAACTCTTTGAACTCTATGGACTCCACTTTCATATTTTAATCTTCTGTATACTCCCTTACCGTTAATTCTTAATACAGCTGTTTTTATTCCACCCAACTCATTTTCTGTAATATCTAATATTTCATATTTCCAGTTATTTCTTTCAGCATACCTTAAATACATTCTCAACAGATCAGCAGCGAAAAGTGCTGCTTCGTCTCCTCCAGTTCCAGCACGTATTTCCATTATAATATTTCTATCGTCGTACTCGTCAGGGGGTACTAATCTCTCAGTAATTTCTTTTTCTAATCTTTCTTTCTTCGCTTCAAATTCCTTAAGCATTGACGTATATTCTTCTTCTGAAACTTCCCCTGAATTATACATCTCGTTAAGAGCTTCGATGTCTTCAAGTGTAGACACGTAATTATTAAACAATTCATTTAATTCTGAAAATCTGGCGTGTTCTTGCCCTAGCTCTTTTAGCCTTTCTAAATCGCTAGTTATATTCGGATCACTTAATTTACTTTCTAATTCCTGTAACTTTTTTTCTACGTCATCTTTAAATTCTAGAATGTTCAAAAAGACGGTGTTTTTAAACACCTTCCTCCTTTCTCATTTTAATTCTATTTAATTCTATCGCTGTCCCCACATCCATTATTGAATTCAAAGTCTACTTTTAATGAAAAATTTACAAAGGTCTTCTTCAATGGTTTTAAAGGATCCAATGTTTATTCACATAAACTTAAGATTTCATTCGGTAACAAACCCAACACCTATCGCTCCAGGACCAGAATGGGCACCAATTACTGCTTCTAATGTTCCTCGATATATTTTACCCTTATAATCTAACTTTTCTTTTAAATTTTTGATAAGGTATTCTTGATCTTCTTCGTACAAAGCACTACGTGTACAGATAATAGTTTTTTTTGGATCTTTTATTCTTTTTACAGCTATATCAACCATTGCATCTAATGCCTTTTTTCTAGTTCTAGACATTTTTATAGGTTTAACTACTCCATCTACAAATTCACTTATAGGATTTATTTTTAACATAACTCCTAGAAATTTGGCTGCCCCTCCAATTCTTCCGCCTGCTTCCATATATTTTAAGGTTTTAACGCTAAATATTGTATGTGTTTTGGCTATCAAATTTTTAGCTGCCTCATACAGTTGTTCAAATGTATGTTTGCCTTTTTCTATGAGTTGGGCTAACTTAATCTCCATTGCTGATTGTCCACAAGTGCAAGTTCTGGTATCGAAAACCTTAACGTCACAATCCGGATAATCTTCCAAAAATGAAGTTTTTGCTAGACTAGCGTTGTTATAACTTGCTGATAGATCGCTTGACATAGTGGTTATTAATATGTTTTTGTATCCTTTTTGGTATTTCTCTAGAAGCACGTTGTACCAATCTTCTGGGTTTGGTGCTGAAGTTTTCGGAAATATATTGGGATCCGCTTCCATTTTTTTGTAAAGTTCTTTATCAGTAATATCTTTTCCTTGAACTAAATATTTTTCTCCATCCAAAGTGATATAGAACGGTACGAGAGAAATATCGTACTTGGTTAATATATCTTTTGGTAGATATCCCCCTGAATCTGCCACAATACAAATTTTATCCATGCTTTTTCTCTCCATTTTATTGTAGTTAGTAATTAAAAATATCTCTAGATATATTTTAACATAAATTTGTTTTTTAATTATGTAATTTGTTAATATTTGCATTTTCATTGCATATATAAAAGCAGGCTTGACGCCTGCTTTTATC
Source organism: Defluviitoga sp. (assembly GCF_035349255.1). Lineage (NCBI taxonomy): Bacteria > Thermotogati > Thermotogota > Thermotogae > Petrotogales > Petrotogaceae > Defluviitoga > Defluviitoga sp. Next base: position 4,420 of record NZ_DAOPSE010000026.1, read on the forward strand.
GAGTTAATAATCTATTTTAAATGCTTTTATATTTTAAACTTCTTCACCTGTGCAACTAACTTCTCTGCAATTTGAGAAAGCTCTTCGCTAGCCATACTTACTTGCAATGTTGCATTAGCTTGTTGTTTAACAGCAGAAGTCATTTCTTCTATTTGCTGAGCTATTTCAGTAACGGACCTTGCTGCTGAATCCATTGCACTACTCATTTCTTCTGCCGCAGCACTCATTTCCTCGGAATTTGCTGCCAAGCTTTCTATCATACTACTTATTTCGTTAACTTCTTTTAAAATATTGTATATCTCATTTTTAATTATAGATGACTGTTCAACCGTTTTTTCTACTTGTTTTGTGGCCTCTAACGTTTCTGATCTTGCCTTTTCTGTACCTGTTTGTACTTGATTTAGAATTGTTGCTATATTATCGGTGGCTCTCTTACTATCTTCAGCAAGTTTTCTTATTTCATCAGCAACAACTGCAAATCCTCTTCCAGCTTCTCCAGCTCTAGCTGCTTCTATTGCAGCATTGAGGGCTAGTAGATTTGTTTGCTCGGCAATAGAATTAATTGTTTCAACAATAGACCAGATGTCTTTGGCGTAATTAGCTAATTCTAGAACCACTTTTTCTGTTCTCTTAGCACCTTCTTTGGTCTGTTCGATCATGTTTACAATATTATTTACAGCTAAGTTCCCCTTATCAGCTGCCTCTTTTACATGACTTGCTTTTTCTGTTAACTCTTGGGCAGATCGAGAAACGTTTTGGGCACTTGCTGCTACTTCTTGTATACCTGATGTAGCTTCTTCTATGGATGCGGAAACGTTTTGAACATTTTTGTTAACATTTTCCATTTGAGCTGAGAGTTCTTCACTAGTGGCACTCATTTCTTCTGCAGAACTTGCTAAGTTTTGAGCCGTTGAAGCTACTTGTTCAGAATAACTTACAATTTCACTGAAGGAGTTCCTTAAATTATCGCCCATCTGTTGTAAAGATTTAGCCATCATCACAACTTCATCTTTTCCTTTTGCTTCAAACTTAATCGTTAAATCACCTTCACCAAATTTCTGCGCAGATTGAGCCAGTTGACTGATAGGTTTTGAAATACTTATACTCAGGAAAAATATAATTACTACAGCAATAGCAACTATTATAATAATGATAATCATAGTATTTTTCAACAATCCCCTAACTGGTGCCTTTAAATCATCTTCAGACACGACTGCTGCGAAAGACCAACCTTCTGCAGTTGGAATAGGTGAAAAGAAGATATTTTCTAACTTACCTTCTGGATTAGTGAACTGTCCCTGACCTGATTGCTTTGCAACCATTTTTTTGCCTATTTCTTCAAGTCCTTGATACTTGTGTTTAGAGGATTGAAGAAGATTTAGATTCATCACTAAATCTTTATTAGGATGAGCTATAATCATACCAGTTGAATCTACAATAAAGGCGTATCCAGATTTCCCTATATTTATGCCTGATACAAAATTAGTTAAAGTATCAAGGAGCACTGTAGCTGCAAAAAGTCCTATATTTCTGTTAGCTTCATCTTTTACTGCTGCTGCGATTACAACAACATTCTTACCTGTAACTCTTGAGACTAATACATCACTTATAGAATAATCTTTGTTATTTTTCATTATATCTATAAAATACTGTCTATCTGATAATTTTGAAACAGACCCAAGGGTATCTGGACTAGTTCCGTCTGGATATGATATAAGAAACATTTCATATTCAGGTCTTTCTTTGAGTATGCGTGGAAGATATTCTTCCATTAGCGATGTCCAGTCCTTGGTTTGAAATGCGGCCTTTACCTCATTTGTGTCTGCTAATAACTGAACCTCTTTTAACAACCCTTTTAACCATTCATCTACAGTTCGTGCTCCAATTTTTTCAATTTCAGTAGTTAAATTTATTATTTCTTCAGATACAACGGAGTTAATCTGTACATAAAGTATTGAAGCTAGAATTGATAGTAAGACTACAATAGGTACTAAAATCAAAACGAGCATTTTACTCCTTAATGTTTTCATAGCTGCCAGCGCCCCTTTCATTTAAAAAATTTAGAAGTTATATAAATCTCAAAGTTCTTTTTGTTACTTGTAAATACTTCACAAAAAAACAATCCTACACAATTTAAGTTATATAAATCGTATTTCTCAATCTTGCCCACTTGTAAATTTTTAACAAAGCCTTAAACCTAGTTTTTGTGCATAAGCATAGGCTTCTTGGTACTCATGAAAACTAACTCTTCTTCGTAACTCGTCATATTCGAAAGCTCTATGAGTGGGATAGTATTGTTTCATTAGATTAACTAAACAATCTTGAGACAGTTCTTGTTTAATAAACTCTAAAATTGTCTTTGTTTCATCCAGGCATCCTGGCAACATAAGATGACGAATAAGCAAGCCTCTATAAGCTATTGCTTTTTCGTCTAATTTTAAACCTCCCACCTGTCGGTCCATTTCTTTTAGAGCTAATTTGACTTTTTCAGGATAATCTGGAGCCTGAGAATATTTTTTGGCTTTTTCAGAAGAGATATATTTGAAATCTGGCATGTATATATCTATTATTCCATCCAATATTTTTAGGGTTTCGACACTTTCATAACCTCCACAATTATAAACTATGGGTAAATTCAACCCTTTCTGAGCAGCTATATAAAGAGCTTCGATAATATTGGGTACAAAATGAGTAGGGGTTACTAAATTTATGTTATGACATTTATAATGGTTTTGCACTAATAGCATCATATCAGCAAGTTCTTTATTAGACACAATCTTTCCTCTGTCTTCAAAGCTAAGCTCATAATTTTGACAATAGACGCATCGCATATTACAAAATCCAAAAAAGATTGTGCCAGAACCTCTAGATCCCACTAATACATGTTCTTCGCCAAAATGAGGACCTACGCTTGATACAATAACTTCTGCAGGAGCTCTACAAAAACCGATATTTGTGGTTCTATTCACACCGCATTCGCGTGGACATAGATGACACTGGGTCAGATGTTTTTTAGCTTCATCAACTTTATCGAGCAAAATACCATCTTCTAAAGATTTTACATAGATTGGTTTAAAAATTATTTCTCTTTTCACCCATCCTTATTAAATATTCTTGTATAATAATATAGTGAATTACCGCAACTTGCGTTCCTCTAAGACGTTTTGGCCTAAATCTCACGGATTATTTTTTCTTAAAATCCCTTCATAGATCCCTGGGACTGAATTTTCTATTGGAATTGCATTTACAATCTTTTCATAAAATTTTACTGGTCCAGCGCTTCCTATTATTGCATAAGCATATCCTACTTCCCACATTCCTTTTAAACCAATTAAAAGTAGTGCTTTCCCTATATCTTTTCCTCTATAACTTTCCTCAACACCCATTGGACCAAAAAAACCTTTGCAAGTACTATCATAACAAGAGAAACCAACGATTTCATTTTTTGCTCTATCTATGGCAATGAAACAACTTATTGGAGAACGTGAAAAAGAAATATCGCTTTCGCTTGCCCAATAATCACCAAACTTTTCCTGAATCCAATTAACAACAAACTTTTTCTCTGGTGCTTTTGCTCTTCTCACAGAAATATTTTCATTTTTTAGTTTATCAAAAAGGGTTTCATCATAAGGTAAATCATAAAGTTTTACAAGCATATCGGGCATCTTCTATTCTCCTTTTTCAAAGTTTTTATTAAACTAATTTTTTCAATACTATCATAACATTATTTCACCGCTATAAACAAATAATAAAAAATGGCTTCCTAAACAGGAAGCCAGATTAAGAAGATAAAATCCCATAATACGAAAGTAAAGCTACTTCTTCAGAGTTTCATAAGCTGCGTTGAGAAGGTCGTTTTCGATATCATCTACGTATTCCCAATACATTATTCCTCCTAATTTCATCTCATGGACGTACTTTGCCTTTTGGGCAACCGACTGGGGATCTTCATAAGTTATAAACGTTTCTCCATCGTATAAATACGGAACTTTTGCAGCATCATCCCAGTATCTTCTAAAATCATTTTTATCTATATAATATTTCTTAAGGATTGTGTACGGTATTGCTCCACCCGGCCAAATGGTTTCTTGATACTTTTGGAATAAGCCATCACCATTTTCACCAGGCTCAACCCCATAAAATTCTCTTCCATATGCTGGAAATCCTAATACTAACTTTTCAGCAGGAATTCCTCTATCAATAAACCTTTTAATAGCGGCATCAGAAGACAATCCCCAATGTGCAACAGGATCTTGAGGATTTATAAAAAGATTAGAGTGATGAGCTGTGTTTGCACTCCAAGGTCCATGATAATCATATCCCATCACGTTAATTGAGTTAACCAGAGGAACGACTTTCTCCCATTCTATTACATCTAAAAACCAACCAGATACATTGGCACAAAAAGATATCTCCTTATCCTCTCCTAATTTTTCACGAAGTAGTTTTATAAGTTCTGTGAAGTTTTCTTTATCTTCCTTTCGAGCTTTTATGGTTCCTCCACCACCATCAACTGGATATTCCCAATCTAGATCTATTCCATCCAAATTATACTTTTCTATATATTCCACAACACTATCAACAAAAATTTCCCGTGTAGCCTTAGTTGCGACCATATCTGAAAATCCATCAGCCCCCCATCCACCAACTGCCACAATTATTTTTAAATCTGGATATTTTTTTTGTACCCTTTTTACTTCCTCCCACACATCATTAACAATAGTTTGAGAAGATACAGTGTCTGGAACCCCTGGTATTCTTACATCATAGTTTGATATCTTAAATTCGTTGTTGATTCGAGCGAAAGCTAAATATAGGTGAGTTAATTTATCTCCTTCTATATCTTCCGCAGTCCAATCTTTTCCTACCCAGCAGGGCAAATATGCAATAATTTTGTAATCTTTGTTTTCCACTGTTATGTTCTCCTTTGTATTACTAAGATTCTCAGAAAAGCTTAACAAACTTACTGTTAACACTATCAAAATAACCCATATCTTTTTCATTTTATCTACCCCTTTACACTTCCGGCAGTTATCCCGGATATGATTTGCTTTTGAAAAATTAAAAAGGCTATCATTATCGGTAAACCAACAATGGTTGTTGCTGACATAAGGTAGGGCCACTGTAATTGTGTCAACTGTTGATAAAGCGCAAGACCAACTTGAGCTGTTCTCATTTCACGAGACGACGTTAGTATCAAAGGCATGAAAAGATCGTTCCATGTTGTTATAAATGTGTTTATTGCCATCACAGCCAATGCTGGAGAAGAAAGTGGCATCACTATTCTGAAAAAAACAGCAAACGGTCCCGCTCCATCAACTACAGCTGCTTGTTCTATTTCTATTGGAAGCTGTTCTATGTACTGCTTTAAAATAAATATACCAAAAGGCGTTACTAATTGAGGTAATATTAATGCCCAGTAAGTATCTAAAAGATTCAAGTTTTTCATTAATATGAAAATGGGAATGGTGGTTACTTGAAAAGGGATCATCATTGTAGCAAGTATTAGAGCAAATAAAAAGTTTTTGCCCTTAAATTCTCTTCGTGCAAATGCATAAGCCACCATTGATGAAAATAAAAGATTAGCTACTACAACTGTGACTGACACTATGATACTGTTTATAATATATCTTCCAAACATATCTTCAGTCCATACTATGACATAATTCATCAAGGTTGGATATTGATTGTAAATTTTGATATCATCTATAAGAAAAGCTACATTGGATGCATCTTCTTCGTTGTTTAGCACAACTGAAATACCTGTTACATATTTGAGGTTTAGTTCATCTTTATCAAGTGCTTTTTTATTTATAACTATTTCTTCCCATTGTCCTGTTTTTCCCAGCTTAAATGGAATATCTTGAAATTTCCCATTAACATCTTCAAACCTAACATATCCATTTTCAATATTAGGGGTTTCTACCTTCAGCCAGAAATTAAAGGTTTTTACTTTTCGTAAATCTCTGGTAGCTCCTATCATTTTTATTCCAGGATTTCTTTCACCTGTTGACTCGATTTTCAAAGATTGCGTTGAAGTAGGAGACTCTTTTACTAATGAATAGTCAGTATTACCTAATGGTGTAATCGTACGTTTTATAACACTCATGTATCCCGCTTCAAAATCGTTTAAATAGTAATCTTTTACAATATTTGTCATAGTTCCCTGGGGAATAAAGGATGTATATATCATTATCACCAACGGAAAAAGAAAAATTATTAACAAACAAAACGAAATAATTAACAATACCGTTTTTTTAATATTCACTAATATTCACTCCTCAGGGCCCTTTGCTGAATCAAGGTAATAATTAGAACAATAATAACTAGAATATAAGCCATTGCTGAGGCATATCCCATTTTAAATTGTCTAAAACCTGTTATGTAAAGGTAGTGAACAATAGTTTGAGTTGAATTTAAAGGGCCTCCACCTGTCATTGTAAAAATTTCAGCAAAGATTTGAAACGATCTAATAGTATTTATAGCTATGACAAAAAACAACGTGGGTTTTATTAAGGGTAGGGTTATTTTAAAAAATGCGTCACTACTAGATGCTCCATCAATAGCAGCAGATTCGTACAATTCCTCAGGAATACTTTGTAGACCAGATAAGAAAATTATGGTATAATATCCAATGGCCGCCCACACATCCATTATCATAATAGCTAACAAAGCTGTGTTAGGTGACGCGAGCCACCCAGTACTTTTTTCTATACCAAACATTCTAAGCATATGATTGAGTAGACCGTCTGCACTATAGATATAGCGCCATATTGTTGATATAACAACCATTGACATTACCGATGGAAGAAAGAAACCGGCTTTGAATAACCCTTTAAATTTAACCATTTTACTGTTAATTAAAACAGCTAAAAGAATTGATATTATTGTCGTAAAAGGTATTGTTCCAACAACAAAGATGAGTGTATTTTTCATAGCTTTCAAAAATATTTCATCTTTAAATAAGGCGGTATAATTTTTTAAACCAACAAAATTCATTGCCGGATTTAATCCGGAATAATCTGTAAAGCTTATCGCGATTGAATAGATAATAGGATAAGCGGAAAAGATTATAAAAGTTATGATCCAAGGAAGCAGAAAAGCTAACGTGGTTAAATTGTACTTGCTTTTTGTTTTCATTATAAACAGCTTCTCCTTTTCACATTTTTTAGTCTATATAAACCAAACAACGGGTTTGATTTATAGAAAGGCAGAGGGTTAACTCCTCTGCCCCCTATCTTGTAACTCAATTAGTTTCCTACAGCAACGCTTGAATCTGTTCGTTGTACTTTTGTAGTATATTTTCGATAGGTGTATTTGTGAGTAATATTTCTTCAACAACATTAGTGAATATTTGTTCAATTTTGTTAGCTTCAGCTAATGGTGGGAATGGTACAGCATATTTATTTTGTTCAAGAAATGTTTTGTGTAGTGGATGGCTCTCGAACCATGGGTCGTTTTCGATACCTACTTTTGTTGGGAAAACTTCGCCCGTGGTTCGAGTTATTTGCATAGCTACTTCTTCGCCTAATAGATACTCTATTACTCTCCATGCTTCGTCAACATGCTTGGTCTGTGAAGAAATACCTAATACTTCTCCTCCGGCAAATGAAGCATGATAACCATAATTTTCTCTTGGTTTTGGAATGAATGCAACGTCAAATATAGTTTCTGGATAATCTCTCTGTATATTGTTTATATATGCTGGACCTGCAAAGAAGAAACCTAATTTTCCTTTTCCAAAAGCTTCTGCCAATTCAGATTCCTTTCCCAGTAATGCATAATCTTTCAAACTTCTGTAATAGTACGCCGTCTCAATTACAGGATCAGAATTTAAGGTCGCCTTTTTCAAATCTGGAGATACAAAGTGTCCAAAATTTCCCCAAACGGCTGGTAAGAACCATTGTTGATATGGACTATACAGCTCACCTACACATAACCCTGCACCATAGATATCGGGTCCGAGTGCATGGATCTTAGCTGCAGCATTTAAAAGTTCCATCCAAGTTTTTGGAGGATTATCTGGATCTAAACCCGCTTTTTCAAGGAGTTCCAAGTTATAATACATACATCTTGGAGCAAGAAGCCAAGGAAAACCCCAATAACGATCTTGATATTCAACAAAATTCCACGCCACATAATTATCTTTGACTTTATCCACTAAATCATCAACTGGTCTTAAAACACCTTGAGATGCAAATGTTGCAAGCCAAGTGTTACCAAGTTCAATTACATCTGGAGCCGTTCCAGCTGCGATAGAAGTAACTATTCTATCAAATCCTGTAGCCCATGAGAGTTGAACTATTTCTAATTCGATATCAGGATTAGCCTTTTCAAAATTCTCCTTTACCTGTTGGGACAAGTTATCATCCATCATGAACTGCCATACTGATATTTTGGTTTTTCCAAAAGATAAAAGTGTTAATCCAACAAGCATAAACACTAATAACGCCTTTTTTCTCATACTAAAAACCTCCTCCTTCTTTATTAAATCAGTTTTGGATAAAAATGTATCTAGCTGTTACTAAACTTTCTTAACTTCCACCTCCTTTTTCTAATGTTTGAAGAATTTTTAGACATCAAATATCGTTTTTAATGCATAATAGATTGATAAAGCTTTTGTTGAATTGGTGAGAACATATTTTTCTGTTTGGTAATTTTGAAGATCCCTCTCATCCCTTAAAATAATGTATATAACGTCGTTGGCAAATTCTTTAATATCTTTTTGCATTTTTAATTGTTTTTTAAAAAGATATGAATCTACTACAAAAGAAACGATGAGTTCTGTCTTCTCCAAGGGTTCATTAATTTTCCCTATCTCCAAATCGTAAGTTTTTATTTTAGGATTATCAAATAAATTGTTTATCAAATTGGGATATTCAAAGTAATCTTTGTTACTTGTATCAGATGGAGAAAGCGGATCTCCTTGGGGAATGAGAAAGGTAATTTCAGAAAAATCAATCTTCTTGTTTATATTCGTATTAATCGCTTTCCTAGAAATTTCTGTTAAAAATCTTGTTTCATAATCGGATTCTATGTATTGATTTTGCAAATTAGTTATTCTACCTAAGCTTTCTTCTAGCAATTTTTTATCAATTTCCCTGTTAGAATACAGGTTTATAAGCTCCCTATAAAGAGGTCCAAAATTAGCATCGCAATCTCCAACAAGCAACAAATCTCCTGTGGCATTAAAGAATTTTGACACAATTTCTCTTGGTGAATAATTATCACGAATGGCTTTCATTTCAAGGGCATCTGTTATAATTAATCCTCGATAGCCTAACTTATCTCTAAGAAGATCTTTTAAAATACTTTTTGATAAGGTAGCAATGTTATGTTCATCATATTGTGGGCATATTATATGAGCAGTCATTATAGCTTCAGCTCCACCTTCAATTGCTTTTATAAAGGGATAAAAGTCGTTATCGTCTAAATCCGGAATTATCGGAATTTCGTGGTGTGAATCTTGAATCGCTTTTCCATGGCCTGGAAAGTGCTTACAAGTACCCAAAATATGATTACTCAAACCCTTTAGAAAATTTACTCCACATTCTGCAACGACTTTGGGATCATCTGAAAAGGATCTTAAGCCGACTACTGGACTAGATTTTTTTGCTCTTACATCTAACACTGGAGCAAACAACATATTGAATCCTAATTTACGTAACTCGTCTCCTAAAAAATCTCCATAAATGTAAGAATAGTGGGACTCTTTTGTAGCTCCAATAGCCTTATTACCTGGAGAAGGAAGTATCCCCGGAACGGTTTCAAGTTGCCCTCCCTCATGATCTGAAGAGATAAAAAGCTTGATCCCCTGATCTATAACTTCATGAAGTCTTTCTATACTTAGTTGAAGGTCGCTTAATGATTTCATGTTAGCTGGATAAAGTATTATTCCTGCTGGTTTAACTTCTTTTATTAAATCTATATGATGACTTTTTATTCCATTTTGAAAACCTAGTATAAAGAACTTTCCTAAATCATTTTTGTTCAACTTGTCTTCCTCCCCTAAACTGTCTGTATTTTTTTAAAAAACTTCTTCAAGTATTTTTCTTCTTCAAACGTTTTTGAGATAAAATTAATTGCTGCTCCTACCGCGTTTACAGATTCTTCTTTACTCTCTTTGAGAAATTTGATTTTTCTTTTATCTTTCATAAATATTTTTTTCTTAGTCTCTTCTAAAAGATAGTTCAGAGCAATTTCAGGTAGAAACCTAATATTTCCATCGTATATTATTGTATCTGGATCCAAGATACTCCCTAATAAACCAATTTTTTCAGATAATTCATCAAGAAAACTTTCAATGGCCTCAAAAACTTCTTCTTCTTCAAATTTTTTCAAAAAGTTAAAGTAATCAGTTTCATATTTTTTATCTTTTACTAAATTGAATTTGAATTCATATTCCCCTGAGCAGTTGTTAGAACCATGATACAAATGGTTATCAATGATTATTCCAATACCAACTCCTACAGGATCTCTAAGTTCATACGGTATAGAGGTATAAATGTATAAAATATTTTTTGCCGTATTTTGCAGTTTTGAATTATAGTAAGCAGCACCGATATTTGAATCGTTATCTATCAAAATAGGTATTTCAATCTTTTTAGATAATTCTCTAACTAAATAAAAATTTTCTATGCCTAAAGCTTGTGAAAATATAATTTTTCCTTTGACTGGATCAATTATTCCTGGAAGAGATATTCCAATTGCGTATAAGTTTGGATCTTTTTTTTCTTCAACAATCTTAAAAATTGTTTCTGTTAAATTTGCTTTATTGATTTTCTGATGAATAACAAATTTATCTTTTATATCTCCGTTAAAGTTAGTAATAACCCCTTCTATTCCATTTTGTTCAATTTCTAAACCTAGAATATGAAAAATATCATAATTAAAAGAATACACATTCGTTTTACGACCACCTTGAGAACCTGGTTTTAGAGAACCTTCAGTAACTACTATCTGTAAACTCTTAAGTTTTCTAAGATATCTTGATACAGTAGATTTGTCTAGACCTAAGTCTTCTGATATTTGATTTATAGTTGCTTTTTTATGTGACCACAAATATTTTGTAATGGAAAACAAGTTCTCTTGCATTGTCTCTAGCTCCTTAAATTATTTATCATTAAATTATCTTTTGTTAAACATAAAAATTTGTAAGAATTTTAGTTTGATGGATTTAAAGTTCGTTGCTTGCAGCATGCAACTAACTAAATTATACAACTAATTCATTATTTTGTAAAACCTAATTAATAGTCATTAAAGATAAACATAACCATTTAAAGATAAATATTTAGAATTAACTTAATTTTTCGTAGAATTTGAAATTTTTATTATGCTTAATAAAAAATAATTTTTATAAACGGATTATGATATAATTAATAAAAACACACAAACAAATATTCAAGAAAGGGGGATAAAAGTGTCAAGTGAAATTAAGATAGTAACCTTTACACTCGGTAAAGAAAAGTTTGGATTAGATATAATGAATGTAGATGCTGTTATAGAGTACGAAGAAACAACAAAATTACCTAATACAGCAGATTATTTTGAAGGTATTATTAATTATAGAGACGAAGAGGTTCTTCCAATAATCAATTTGCGCAAAAAATTTAAAATGCCTGATTTTGAAAATAAGTCTCGTGCAAAAGTTATTGTGGTTAAGTTAGGAGATAAAAAAGTCGGAATAATGGTGGATGACGTTAAAAATGTTAGAAGTGTTAATTCAGACCTCATAGAAGAAAAACCTAATATAGGTGGATTACGAGGAGCAAAGTTTATAAGTGGGATCGCTCGTTTAGAAGAAGGGATGCTCATCATTTTAGATATAGATAAGTTAATAACTGAAGAAGATAAAATTGAAATAGATGAAATGGTTAATAGTTGAAAAGGTTCTTTTTGAAATTACATATTAGCTGAAGATACATGGCTGAGCAAAAACTCAGCCATTTTTTAATTTTCTTTTATTTTTTATTTTAAATCAATATTTTTATATTTTGGAGAAAAATTTTTAGGAACCTCGTTTTTAAATAAATTAGCTGCTTCTATAACGTCGTCAATTAATGAGGCTTTATTTTGATTGACAATTTCTTCATACAGCTCACTTCTATATATCTTTATCTCTTTGGGAGCTTCAAATCCTAATTTTAGAGTACCGTTGTTGGATTCTAAGATAGTCATTTTTACATGATTAGTTCCTAATTTTATTATAATTGATTCTCCTACTTTCCTGGATAATATTAACAAATTTATCCACCATCTCTTTGAACCGATAGTAACTGGTTATTTCTTTCAATTTCATCTTTCAAGTAATGCCTGATTTTATATTCGCTACTTTCAATTAAAAGTTGTAATCCTTTTTTATTCCTTAGAGAAATTATAACAGGGGCGGCCAAATTTATTGTGATATCTTCCTTATTGTGAGGTATTGTTAAAATACAAATAACCACTGCATCTTCAGGCTTTTCAAGCTGTAAGTAGTCTGTAATATCCTCAGGTAAAATAATCTCATAATCGCTTCTTATAAGTTGTGGAAGAATTACTGGAAATGCCACGTCTTTGTCTTCTAAAGAAACCAGCCACATAATAGGAAAGGTTGATTCTGGCTGTAACAAAGCAAATTGAGTGAGATTTTCAAATCCTGGGATACCATATTCGAAATCGATAATTTTATCTGTATCTATTTTAACATTTCCGAGTTTAGTATCAAAATTTTCTATCATATTAGAATATTACCTCCTTATATAAAATCTATCAAAGTTGGGGGAATAATACTGCCTGCTGCTTTCAAAGCTGCTTGTAACACAATTTGCTGCATAGCTAAATTCATTATAACTTCGGCAAGATCCGCATCAGATTCTTTTGAGAGAAATTCTGTAGTAAAACTATTAAAATCCCCCATTCTCTTTAATGTCATATCAAACATTCTTTCCACCGAACCCACCTTTGCTAAAGATTTTAAAGCTTTTGATTGTATTTCTTCAATATTTCCCAATTCTTTCTGTATTAGTTCATTATCGCCCGATTTAATCGCTTCTGACAATCTATCTATTATTCCAAAAATGGAAGATCCACTATCAGTAACAAAAACATCGTAAACTGTTACCCCATACTCAATTTCTTGGCCTGCTAACGATACTTTACTTCTTACGTTAGCAAATGGTGGCACAGTAATTTCAAAATCATCAGTTACAACCTTTTTGTTATTTTGGGCTCCACCAAAGATATAGTTTCCTCCTATTTCAGTGTTTGCTATACTTACAAGATGGGTGTTAATCTTGTCTAATTCTTCAGCTATTGCGTTTCGATCCTCTCCACTAAGAGTACCGTCAGCACCTCTAACAGAGAGTTCTTTAATTCTATAAAAAATACTACTTATCTCTTGAATTGAGGAATCATACATATTAACATAGTTCTGTGCTGTTTGAACATTTGAGGTATATCTTTCAATTTCTCTCAATCGACTATCTAGATTAGATACCTTAGAAACTACTGCAGCGTTGTCTGAAGGATATCTATATTTTTTCTCTGAAGTCAATTGAGAATTCAATTCAGTGTATCTTCTTAAAATGTCATTTATATCTTGAAGAGTCTGTTTTGATAAAAGATTTTCTGTTATTCTCATAATAATTCCTCCCTATTTTTAAACAACGCCCATACTACTTACTACAGTACTTAACATTTGATCAATAGCAGTAATAACCCTTGCACAAGCATTAAATGCTTGTTGATATTTTATCAGATTTGTAACCTCTTCATCAATAGAAACGCCCATAACCCTTTCTCTTTCTATTGTTATTTGCGAATTTAGTGATTCACTGTTAAGTTTCATTTTTTGGGCAGTTTCACCTTTAACTCCTATTTCTGTAATCATATTAGCTAAAAAGTCAGAAAAACCAAGTCTTCCATTGTCTAAAATAGGAGAATACCTTAATTGAGTAATTTGATCCCAAACAGTAACACTACCAGCACCTATGGGTTGGTAATTATTTCCGTCAAATATCCCAAGATCAATAGCTAGCAATGATGGATTACTCATTAGATTTTGAGAAACAGAAATTTGATTTATAAGACCGATTTCTTTGTCTATTCTCAAAAGATCTGCTTTTGAAAACATACTTTCTATTCTGTCTGGTGAAAGATCTGGAGATGTAATTGTTATTATATTGTTTGAACTATCTTCAATTAACCCAAGAGCATCAAATAAATTTGCGTTACCTTTTATTACAACATTTGCTAGATCAAAATCAACAAAGTTACCCGCTCTTAAAACAAACTTTCCATGTGGGGTAATTGAAGCTGTAACTCCCATATTGGTAGCATTTATCTTTTCTACAAGGTCGTTTGCTGTATCTTTAAGTGGATCTATTTCAATCTTTATACCGTTTATGCTCATTTCAACTTTTTCATTGGTACCTAATAAATTGTTTAATGTTGGCTTTGAAACATCCAACGCATCAAGAGTGATTTTTTGAGCATTCATTTCTGAAAGAGAACCTTCTATGTCATTTAAGACAATCGTATCAATGTCGTTGTTAGGAACTTTGTTAGTTGGAACAATATAAATAAAATCATTATCTTTAACAGCCTTTAGATAGCCTCCAGTGCCAGAGTTGATGTTATTAATAAGCTCTGTTTTATCATTAAAATCAATTGTATAAGTATTATCATCTATTGTAAATTGTAAAGAACCACTTACAACATCGTCTACCGAAATTTTATAAGCACCAATTTCTTTAGTTGCAAAACCATATTCTTTTAAGAAGTTACCTCCAAAATCAATTATTAGTTGATCTTTAAGGTCATCTCCAGCCGTATCTAAATACAATGCCTTACTGGCTGAGTCATATTTTATATTAGGTGTGAATGGATAAGGTAAGTTGGTATCTCCTCTAATAGAATACAAATTAAGAGCATTTGTGTCTTGGATTTGATTTGTGTCTATGTTTGGATTTGAATTGTAACTTTTAAGGCTAGTAACATATTCAATAGTATTGGGGTGAAAAACATCTTTTATTCCTGCAATTCTAAACAGTCTTGTATCTTCTAAGCCTTTTTTACTTGTTAAGTCAGAAAAAAAGTTGGCTCCTGTTATTGTACCTGTTGCATCCCAACCTTCTTTATATATAAGGTTTGTAGAATCTACTAAAAATAATCCAAATTCGTCTATTTGTCTGCGATAAGATGGTATAATTTCATCCCTTAACTCAAAAAGGGCTGCAATCGTTCCGTCACTAAATTCCAATAAGTTATTTCCTATATAGGTTTGATAAGTATCCTGGGTTCCGGGAAGTACTGCTAACTTTATTTCTTGATAATAACTTCCATTCAAGACCATTTGATTTCCTATACTTATAGATATTTGATTGTTGGCTAAAGAATTTACTTTA
>NZ_DAOPSE010000027.1:0-19753 GCF_035349255.1 Defluviitoga sp.
ATCAATTTCTTCGATCTCCATGTGCCCTATTCCCTTATATACAGCTGCTTTCATCATTAACACGCCTCTCTTTTCTTTTTTTAAGAATAGGAAAGAATTTTTCTTTCTTTCCTTCTTAGCTAAAAATACTCTGTACTCTTAAAAAAATCTAAAGTTTGCTTTTTAAAGTACTTCTGATAATCGAAAGTGGGTAGAAGAGAGAATTTTTTTGGTCCCTGATTAAAGTTTTATTAAGTTAGGTTAAATAACAAAGAGTTAATTTATTTCCCTACTTCTACCCACAAGAATCGTTCTTAAACCTCTACTTTTTTCTCTTCAAAATCCTTCAACTCATGAATTTTTTTGAATTCCTAAAGTGAGAAACTTCCGCCTAATTGTGTATTACATTTCTACCCTTATTTCAACAACCCACCAAGACCATTCAGGATATTTCTCAAGAAGATCTGGATGTTCTTCGATCGGGAAAACTAACTTAATTGGTCCTCCTTGGCTTGCTGGAATTGCCCTTACTTTTTCATTAGATACAGTGGCATAAGCCAAAATAATTGGATATTCGATTACATCCAAATATTCTAGTGAGAATTCCATTCCATCTGAAGCAACAATTACAACATTTTTGGTGTTTGCAGGTACTCCAACAAATTTGAGTATTTCGGAAACAGCTACACCCCGATAGGTTTTATCTCCAAGGTAGGGATCGGTAACAAAATAAGTAGTTTGTGGAAGTGCCTCCAGTTCCTCCATTGTGAAAGCATACTCTCCCTTTTCATCCCTAAGGGCTATAACTCCTTTTACTGTCAGAGCTACTGAATCTGCTAGGACGATGCCCGTAACAAATAGTAAAGCAATTAAACAAAAAACGGCTTTCTTCATAAACTAAAACCTCCTTCTTATTTTATTTTTCGTGGACGATACCTTCGCCCACTATTATTCGCACAGGATCTGCAACCACTTCGCTGTCTCTAAAGGTTCCAAAAATTGAATACTTTTCGTTTCTTGTTATTTCAAAAGGCAAAATCACTCTTCTTTCTAGCGAGGCCATAAATGTATCTGAACCGTCATTAAACATATAAGTTTTTCCAAATTGACCTGTATTTAGACAGTTACTTAACAAAACGTCCAAGCCGACAAAGACTTGAGAATTTCTCTTTACTGTTTTCATATCGATGGGATTATTTTTTACATAAACTTTTTTGCTGAATACTTCGTCTCCTATTTTTATTCCTATTTCATTGAATCCATCTGGACAAGCAGCAAAATTAATGGAAAAGAAGAATTCAGTCCAGTATTTCATTTGACGTGAGATTACATCGCAGGGGTACGATTGACCATTTAGAAGTACAGAGATATTTTCGGAAGTTTTAGGAAAAACAGTGATCCTTATATATTCCATACCTGATAAAGGCACCTTTTTGTTTTTAATATCAAACCAAACTGAAGGGGATTCATCGATTTTAATATAAGCGTAGTTTAACATGCCTCTTTGTATTTCAAATAATGTGAAACCATACTCATCCCCATACGCAGAAGGTCCTTCCCACCAAGCCCCACAAACAGCTCCACATGTTAGTTCCAAAAACGGCTCTTTAAAAAATTCTCTTGTTGTATGCCAGTGACCTGAAATGTGTTGGCAGAAGTTATCGGAAAGAATTTGAACAAGTTGTTCTGCGTTATTAGACCTCGAGAAAGAAAAAAAAGGTTCATGGGAGAAAACTATTAAGGGCTTTTCTTTAGAGACTGTTTCAACATCTTGGCTTAGCCAGTCAAGTTGTAGAGAATCAATTTCATAAATCAAGGATTTTTCGACTACATTGTGGGTGTTAAGAATTATTAAATGTTTTCCCAGATAGTCAAACGAGTAATAATCGGGTCCAAACATATCATGAAATATCTCGATCGGATCATCCTTACTTTTTTCAATTTCATGATTACCGACGACATAAAATGTTGGAATGTCTGGAATATCTAAATACTCTTTCACTCTGTTTGCCCATCTGTAAGCTATCTCACTATCGACATTGGGAGTGTCGGCAATCATATCACCATTACAAATAATGAAGTCTGGAGATATGTACGTTAACATTTCTTTCAATTTTTCCATATAGTAATCTGGATCATCGAACATTTCTCTATCTGGTAAGGCAACTGAAAAATCGTCAGGATTATCAGCATAATGAATATCACTTACAACCGCAAAAACACCTATCTCCTCATAAGATTCGAGTATAAAATTGTGCTCTTCTTTATCTCTTACATACCATTCACTACACCTAAATCCTTCTGGAACTACAACAAAAACAAAACCATCCTCTGATTGTGGGATGCTATAATACCCATTTGCATCTACTTTCACGAAAGTAGAACCATTCGAAACGAAGGTTTCTGTGAAGGGTACAAGCTTCTCATCAAGACTAACATAAACATGTCCTTTAGTTGAAAGATTTTGAGCAATAGTTAATACAGACATGATCAAGCAGATTAAAATTACAAAAAAACTTTTTTTCATAGGATTCACCCCCCAAAAAGTTAATTATGTACCACTTCTACAAGCTTTCTTACATAATCTGTCTGATCTTCCGCTTGGAATACATTTCTACCGAAAGCAACCCCTTTAGCTCCAAGTTCAATTGCTTCTTTAGCTATTTCAAGTGAGTCTGTTCCTTTTGGTCCCCCTGCAATAACAATGGGAATTTTAGCTGATTTAATTACTTGAGAAAATGAGTCTTTACCGGTATAATATACTTTCACAATGTCTGCGCCTAACTCATAGGCTACTCTAACCCCCAACGAAATAAATTTTGGATCGGTAAAATGATCTGGTGACTGAGGGAGCATTTCAGCTATGAGAGGGACGCCAAATATTGAACATTCTTCAGCAACTCTTCCTAGAATTTCCAACGACTGATTTTCACCTGGGCCTCCAATAAATCCCATAACTACAACACCATCAGCACCTAAAGAAATCGCATATTTAACGCTTGAAATAAGTCGATGATAATCAAAAGAAGGTGAATAATTAGTTGAAGCACCTGTAATTCGGCATAAAACTGCTAAGTTACCACCTAATATATAGGCATTATCTTGAATTACCCCTGGGTTAAGTATTACTGCATCAGCTTGCCCTTCTTTAACGTTTTTTAAAGTGGTTTGTATATCGGTAATACCTTCAATAGGTCCTTGAAATTGACCATGATCTAAAGCAACAATGACAGTTTTACCATCAGCTTTAAATATTCTATTCGTTCTTATGACTTTTCCAGACATAACTTTCCTCCTTAATTTTATAATCTAATACAACTTTAGAAATTCTAAGACTTACTTTTTATAGGGGGAAGGGCTTTGCCCTTTTACCTTTAAGAAATTTATTTTTTGGAAATCTTCGTTTCTTCAAAGTTTATTTTATTGCCTATAGTATAAATTTCTGACTTTTAAAAACGACAGATCTTTTAAGAGAAAGAAAAAATGGAGCTTCTACCCAGCAACTACTTAATAAAAACTGAATTCAGAAAAATCTTAGGTTTAAATTGAACATTTGTTCTGAACATTTGTTAATTATAATTATCGTATCATTCTTTTGTTTCGTAGAAGTTAATATGTTGTATAAATAACATTAAATTTGAGATTGTTATGTGATAAAAAAAATCTTTATTTTAATGTTTAATATAAAGAAGAATAGGGAAACTATGTAAAAATTAGACATAACAATGTGTTATCATGAAAAAGAGCTAAAGAATATTTAAGAAGTTTAATTTAATGAATTAAGACATCGAAAAAAAATGAAATCTTGGCCCAATTAACGAGAAAATTAAGATTTTATCGTGAGATTCCATCGAATAAAAGCCAAGAAATTCTATAATCTTTAAAAAGCGTTATAACCAAAGTTGGAAATATAATTAAAAAATAACGAAAGAAGGTGTTTAAAATCGCAAAATATCCTTTGTTTCACGCTGTTGCGAAGGATTTTGTGAAAAAAAACAAAGACATGATTTTCGATGGGCGTATTGTCCCGCATCTAATTCTTTGGGTTAAATTTGATAAAAATACTAAAAATGACTTTTTAGAACAACTAAAAGGCTTTGATTACGAGTTATATGAAGAGTTTAGAGAGTATTTTTTTGAATTTGATGAATCGGTGGAAATTATACCTATTAATTTCACTTTAGTTTTTTTAAATGAAGAAGAAGCACTATCCTTTTTTCGTTTTTTAAAAGAGTTACCAAACATAATCAATATCGGATTTTATTCTCTAATCTCAGATGTTTTTGTGGGAGAAGAGGAAGATAAATTGTTGTTCCCATCAGTATTTAGTGAGGAAAAAGAAGGTAACTGTTATTTAACAATATTTGATAAAGATATGAATGAAATAGAAGAATTATCAGGCATATTTGATAAACATGACGAAGAGATACAAGAACTACGATTGAGTTTTTTTAAAAAAGGGAACAACCACGACTCCTAGGAGTCGTGGTTGTTCATCTCAAGAACACACCTAATTCCCAAATAGAAAAAGCATCTGGCGTCCACTGTGAACATCCCGCTTTTGCCCCTGAGTCTTTTGGTCTTTCATACATATTAATGCGGATGTATCGTGCCTTTATTGAATTATCAAGATTTATTACATCTACGGGCTGTGGAGGATTTTTTTCCTTTATCGCATTTTCTTGATCTGCTATCTTATCCCAATTATTTCCATCTACTGACGCTTCAATAGCATATCTTGTAGCCCAATATTCCCATTTAATTATAATCTGGTTAAACGTCATCGATTGTCCCAAATCTAAGGTAAAGCTTTCTAAATCTTTCTTAAAGATTTTTGAAGCCCACCTGGTATTTGGATCTCCATCAATAGCCATATCAGGAATATAGTCATATGTTTTACAATATTTTGTATCAGTATTAAGGGCTATTGAAGATGCACAAGCTGATTTATTCAAAGCAAGGTTTGGTGATTCAGTTATATCTAAGTTACTATCTTTTGAGGGTATTTCCAAAGCAATTATTGAGTATGGTTTTGCGACATATTCAAAATTACTGTGTTCGTTGCACAACCCTTCTTTTCTTAAACCATAATCTGTGGGATTGTCTGCATTTACTGGTCCATCAAGAATCCATGCGGCTCCATCTTCTCTTGTAGTGAAATTACCTAAGTCAAAATCAATATTAAAACTCTTATCTGCCGACTTGTTAATAATCAAGATATACAAATTCTTCTCATCTTTACTTATACTTGTGTATATGCTCAAATCTTGTTGGTTGCATGTATTTTCAACTAATATTTCTCCAAAATGCTTGTTAAAAAGTACATAGGGATAGAAACTTACATATGGCTGCATGTTTGGACTAAACATACCAAAATCACCTTGTTGAGGAGGATATGGATTCATAAGAGCCCAAAATGCTGCGCCGCTTAGATTTTCTTTTGCAAATGTACCAAGCATATCAGCAACCCATAAACCAGCAGGTAAAGAATTAACTGTCCAGTCTTCTGGTCCCCACCAAACAGGCGCAAAAGAACCTATTTGATATTCTACATCTTTGTAGGGATATACTTCTTCTACCCATTGTCTTAAAGTTGCTATCTGCTTTGGCAATTTTTGAGTGGAATTAAGAAGATCTGCATAAAAAGAATCTTTGTTGTTTTTATCGTATGGAGAGTTTGAATACACCGCTTTTGAAGGTGGTAGAGGAAAAAAATGTATAGAATAAACGTCTATTAAATCTCCAATTTCTCTTATTACTTTCTTTGTATAATTTTCGTTGTCTACAGAAACATTTGCCACAATTTTTATTGAAGGATCTACTTCTTTCATAACAGGCACAAATGTCTTCATCTTATCAATAAACTGATCAACATTCATAGTCAAATATGGCTCATCTGCTACCTCCCAATATTTAACGTCTGCATTCAATTCGAAATTAAGATACCTTATCCATTGAGCTGCCAAAGATGGCGACTCATTCGGATTCAAAGATATTTTGATATATGCTCCTATATCTTCTGCAATATTAAGCAAGTCATCAGAACTCAATTCGTTTTTTGAGTGAAGATTGTTCCATACAAAATCATAACCAAAATTTCCCCCTGGATAAACAAGATAACAAATACCTGCATCTTTCATATTATTCGCTATTCTAGAATTAAATATACCTTGGCTTACTAATGTTTCATTCCAAGCTGGTAAATGTATACCAAAAATCCTTTCATTGATTTCAGAAATATGTTTATCGGTAAATACTTTTACTGATAGTTGATCATGAGGGACATCCCCAGAAGAAGAGAAAGTAAGATTAATAGATAACAAAAAGAGAAAAGTCAAATAAATACCCTTTTTCATAAAAGCCAACCCCCTTAAACTGTTGGACATTCTAAATATTACCAAAACCGCTCACTACGAAACCTTTTATAAAATTTTTCTGAAAATAAACGAAAACTATAAGCATTGGAACAACTTGGTAGACAAGTCCCGCTAACACCAAATGCTGAGTTTCAGCGGAGGCAAACGCTAATGACAATCTTTGAATCCCAACAGGAACCGTCATTAAATTAGGTGAAAAAGACGATATTATCATAGGCCATAAAAAGTTGTTCCATTGTCCGATAAAGGTAGTAATTGCTAATGCGGATAGTCCTGGTTTTATGTTAGGCAAAATAATAGACCTATAGATCTTGAACTCACTCGCTCCATCTATCCTAGCAGAATCCAAAAGTTCATCAGGAATGCTCATAATGAACTGTCTCAATAAAAATATGCCATAACCACTGACCAAAAAAGGAACAATAAGAGATAGATGATTTGTTAACATCCCAAAAGTTTTCATAAGAAAAAAGTTTGGAATAAGAAAGATAAAGACTGGGAACATCATTGTCACAAGAATAAATTGAAACACAGGTTTTTTACCGGGAAAATTCAATTTAGCAAAAGCATATCCTGCAAGGGAACTTGTTAAAATCACACCTAAAGTAGCTGTTCCTGCAACTAAAAGACTATTTAGATAATACTTTCCAATAGGAACCCTTTCTAATACATCGATATAATTATGCCATTGAGGTTTTTCTGGAATCCATTTTGGCGGAATTGAGGTTATTTCTTGTGGAGTCATTAGAGAGGCAGAAACCATCCAAAAAAATGGTAAAACCATCCAAAATGCAGCAAAGATTATAATTAAATATCTGAAAAATTCTTTTATAAATCTTTTACTTTTACTATTCATAACCTTCGATTCCTCCTTTTTTAAACGCCCTTAAGACCAGAATATTAGCAACAAATATTATACAAAACAGGATAAATGCACCTGCAGATGCCCTGCCCATTCTTAGAGATTGAAAAGCTGTTTCATATACATACCAAGACACAGTCATAATGCTTTTAGCTGGGGCGTTCGTTCCCATAATATATGGTAAATCAAATACTTGCCAAGCTCCTATCATACCTGTAGCTGTCAAAAAAAGTAAAATTGGTCTTAAAAGCGGTAAAGTTATACTCCAAAAAATTCTAAAAGAACCTGCACCATCTATTTTTGCTGCGTCATAGTAATCTTGTGGAATATTTTGTAAACTAGCTGTGATTATAAGGATTTGCATACCAATTCCTGCCCAAATCGCTGTGATCATTATAGATAGTAAGGCGGTTTTTGGGTCCGTTAACCATCTTATAGGTTTTATACCAAACCATCCTAAGATTTGGTTTATCAACCCATTGTTTGCCCGGTACAAATATCCCCAAATCGTCCCTATAGCAACAGCAGGTGTAACTGTAGGAAGAAAAAATAGTAATCTCCAAAAACCACTTAATTTACTTCCGTTTATCAAGACTGCCAAAATTAGTGAAATAAATATTCCAACTACTACTGTTACTACAGAATAAACAACGGTATTAATAACAGAACTAACAAACAGATCACTTCCAAACAACCACTTGTAATTTTCCAATCCCACCCAGGCAGCTGAAAAAAGAGGAATTAATCCATTCCATCTCTTAAAAGATGCAATTAACGAAAAAACTACAGGGAAAATAAAGAAAATTGAATAAAAGATAAGGGAGGGGGATATGAAACCATATCCCGCTCTCGCCCTTTTACGACCGACTTTAGACATTTTGAGGATTCACTTCCTTATCAATAGAATTCGCTTAGAATTTCGTCTATCTGCCTTTTAGCGTCTGATAAAGCTTTTTCTGGTGTTTTTCTCTGATGTCTAGCCTCTATTATTTCTCTCCAGATGATATTTTTGATTTCTTCTCCTTGGGCTACGTTTGGTTCTGGAACTGTGTTTGCTAGTTCTTGTACATAAACAGATGTGTAAAGATCGTTAAGTTTATCTGGGAAGGCATCAAGATCAGCTTTACGTGAAGGAATAGCACCGATGTTGTTTGCTAAGAATTCTCCCATTCTTGTTGCCCCGTTTGGTAGAGGCTCAATGCAAAACCATTCAAGAAATTTCCAAGCTTCCTTTTTATTCTTAGAAAGTGCGTCTACGCCAACAAACCATGTATAACTAACTGATTTTGGATCTTTCATTGGTGGAATAGGTGCAACACCGATTGTTTCTTCATATTGATCACCAAAAGCAATCTTTAAACTGCTTTCCCACCATGGAGCAAGAATTACCATAGCTGCTCTGCCATTTTGAAAATCCCCATGTGTGGCTGCTGAATCAGTTCCACCTCTTCTGAAAATTTCTATTTCAGCGTCTAAAGCTTGGATAGCCTCTTTACTGTCTAGCAAACACTTTTTATTATCGTTTGAAAATAACTGACCACCTAAGCTGTATAATCTTGCAAGATAAGGATGGACTGTACCTGAGTTAGAACTTGTGTCGTAAACATATCCATATTGTTGTACTGTGCCGTCTTCTTTCTTTATTGTTAATTTGGAGGCCATGTCTATTAACTCGTCCCAAGTCTTTGGAGGCTCATCATACCCTCCAGCTTTTAAGATCTTCTTGTTGTAAACTAAGGCATAGTTTGCAACCTCTGTTGGTATTCCTCTGATTTCCCCATTTATTGTTGCTCCGCCTACAGCAGCCTCAACAAAGTCATTTTTTATGGCAGTAGCTACCTCTTTTGGTACTTTATCTAAAACTCCTGATTCAACAAGTTGAACTCCCCAAAGTGAATATAGAACATAAATATCAGATGCTGCTCCTGCCAACCTTCCAACCAAGATTCTAGTTAGATATTCGCCAAAAGGAACCATTTGTATTTCAATTTCTATATCAGGATTAGATGCCATATACTCTTCGACGTATTGTCTTAAACCTTTTGTAACCACATTTCCTTCTTTGTCTTTTATTCCTTCAACTTGATAATCACTCCAATGTACTGCAAAGGTGAGTTTTGTTTTAGCAAACGCCATACTACTAACCAAAAGGGCCACCAACAAAATCGTTAAAATACATCTTTTCATACCGCTAACCTCCTCAATTTATTTTGAAACCAGATGCATGAACCCAAGATTACTTTTCTATTAATAAAACTTTCGTTTCTTGAGCATCTAATGTTAATGAGAGAGAAGTTATTTGGTTATTATGAGAAAAATGAACAACTTGTTTTGATTTTAAATCTGTAATTTTTTTAATGTTTCCAAAATCGTTGTTTTTGAAAGATAATTTTACGTCTACATCTTTTTCCCCATGATTAAAGACAAAGCAAAAATATCCGTTATTAAAAGTCGATAGTCGAGCTTCGATGTCATCTTCACTTACGCCAGTCACTTCTACACTAAAAGGTGAAACTACTCCTGCTTGTTTTGCTATTTTTGATAAGAATTCGATATTTCCTTCATACCTAGTATGTTCGTAGGCTTTTCCAATAACTGTTCCTATGATATATGCCTTTCCTGAACCAAAAGAATTTTCAAGAGCAACCGCTTTGTCATTATAACTAAGTAACACGTTAGCACTAGATGGTTCAAAGAAACATAAATAATCGGTAGCTGTTATGTCTAGTGCATCTGACTTTAGATTCATGGGTTCTTTTATGTTACTTGTTGATATTTCAACACATCCAAAAACCTCGTTTAATCCTGAACCTGGTATTTTTAATGCAAGTTCTCCTTTTTCGTTAACCCAAGGACCTCTTCCATCTGCAACAAGTGTTCCTCCGTTCTCTACATAATCTTTTATAACTTTCCCACATTCATCAGATAACGCGATAAGGAAAGGCGCAAAGATAATCTTATATTTCTTAAGGTCTTTTTTTAGCAGATCATCGATATGAATAAAATCAACGTTTATATTTTCTTTCATCATTGCTTTGTACATGCCAAACATATCTTGCCTAATAATATCGGCAGATCTTCCCCTTAACGCAGCTATCATCTTATAGCTATCAATACTGTATATAATTGCAGCTTGAGCTGGAAGTGGCTCAGATTCAAGAAATTCATTCATGTGTTCGGTAACTATCTTTGAAACTGTGCCTGCAGCCTTTGCCTTCTCGTTTATAGACCCATCAGGCTCAGTAAGTCCAAAACCTGAAACTTCAAAGCCAACACTCATTTGAAACCATGCGTAGTAGTTTAATCCTTTTGCTTTACGTGAAATAGCCAGCCAAGCCCATCTTTCAAGATCTTCTTCAGTTACAGGGACTCCAAAATCTAAACCAGTAACGCCTAGTCCTGTTTGAAGTTCACCTATCAAAAAGTGTTTATTTCTACTATCTGCTGAACTTCTAGTTGCATCCAAAGCAACCCCCATGTGATGAGGTTTTAGAGGCATCCATGAACCAGTATGTTTAGGATAAAAAGAAGTGCCCCAAACATCAACTTTTTCTGCTAATTTCCAATCATCTGAAGAACCATAACCAATTCCTGGAAGACTATACACACTTGATATAGCGGCATGACTAGAAACGATATGTTGTTTATCGACGTTTTTTATGGTTTTAACCTTCCATTCTAAATCTTGAGCGATTTTTTCGATGTTGAAGGATATCCAATCGAGAAGGTCTGAGAAGGTAGATAATGAGGTGTATCTTGGTGGAACAACTTCATACCAATTTCTATGTTTCCGGTACCAAGCTTCATTCAATTTCTCTATATCCTTGTACTTGTTTTTCAACCATTCCTTGAACTTCTTTTGAGTATTTTCACAGTAACAAAACCAAGGATCTTTCATATAGTCAATCCAAGACCATTGAACAATGTGGGGTTCCGACCAAATATCCCAAGCATGAAAGGACGGATGCCTTGAAACCACTTTTGCTAAATTCTCAAGAAATTGGGATATATGTCTTTTTACAAAAGGATGGTCACTACAAACACCTGGAGAAGCTTGAGTTTCAATCTTCAAACCCGATCTATCAACAAATAACGAATCGGGATACTCTGTTGCAACCCAACTTGGAGCAGAATCAGTATATACCTGTACCAATGCTTTAAGTCCTAATTCATCTGTAATAGAAAGTAGGGTTTCAATTGTTTCAAAGTCCCATTCATTTGGTTTTGGTTCACCTGCTAACCAGTCATACCAGAAACGAATTGAGTTAAATCCAAGTTCTTTTATCTGGATAATATCTTCTTTAACTTTTTTTACATTATGAATTTTGGTCACCATAGGTGCGCGTGATCGTTCAGGTCCATACCAAACTGAGACAGGTAAAAAATCCATTTTAATCCTCCTCAACATTTATTAGTTATTTTAAAGGTTACAAAAAACTTATTTTATCAATGTTTTATAATTATATTTTTGAAAGAAAATCTTCATCTTTCACAACCGTCCTACTTGAGCGTATCTCCCAGGTCTCACTATTTGTACTGAAAGAAAAAGGGGGGCTGCCGCCCTTTAACCCTCTTAAATAGACTTTTTTCTAATGTTTTATTATTCTTCTATTGTGTTCATCAAAGATAGTAATGTTATACTCTACTCCAAAGCCAGGAACATTTGGAGATACAAATATTTTCAAATCATAACCTTTGTTATTTAATATATTTAAAGCATGTAGTTACTTAGCCCAGCCTGCAGTCAATCCGCTTACAAGGTAATCTTTAAAAATTATAGCAATTACTAATGGAATTATTGAGCCTATCACTCCAGCGGTACACATCATTCCATAATCGACTCCTCCCTGGGTACTGAACTCGGTAATTGCTACAGGAATTGTTTTAGAATTTGATCCTGTTAATATCAACGCGAAAAAGAATTCATTCCAGGTTGTAATAAAAGAATATAGACCTGTAGCAAAAAGAGCCGGCGTAACTAGCGGAATAATAATTCTAAACAAGATTTGAAAAGTTGTTGCCCCATCTATTATGGCAGCTTCTTCTATTTCTTGAGGAATACTTATAAAATAGTTTTTTAGTATCCAAATTGCAACAGGCATTATAAAACCTGTGTAAACAAGAATCAGGCCAACCTTAGTGTCAAGAAGATTCAAAGAGCTCATAAAAAGATAAATGGGAATCACGATAGCTGCCCCAGGAAGCATCTGGGTAAATAAAATACCGAGGACCATCGATTTTTTGCCTTTAAACTTAAATCTTGCATAACAATAAGCTGCGAGAGTTCCAAAAAACATCGTCAAGATTGTAGAAATTGTCGCAACTATGAGACTGTTAAAAAAAGCTGTTCTAAATCTTGCTCCTTCTACTTTATTTATGAGCGCTTCATATCTTTTTAAGGTGGGATTAGAAGGAAACCATTTACGAGAACCGCTTATTAATTCAATCTCTGGAGAAATACTTGAGATAAACATCCAAAGGAATGGCCCCAAAATATATAAAGTTAAAACCACCGCAGAAAGATAAATTAGTACTTTGAAAAGTGTGTTTTTCTTACGTTTTCTGATCAAGGTCATTCCTCCTCTGTAAGAATAAATTTATAGAATAATAAAGTTATAACTAATATAATGATAGTTAGAACAAGAGAAAGAGTTGCACCATATCCAAAATCTAGATGACTAAATGTTGTTTGATAAATATAAAAATTTAAGAGATTCGTTCCCTGCGAAGGTCCTCCTTGAGTTAGTGCGTAGACAAGATCAAAACTTTTAAAAGCCCAGATAGTTCTTAGAGATAAAGCAACAAAGGTGACAGGTTTCAAGAGAGGAAGAGTGATACGACAAAATTTCACCCAACTATTTGCACCTTCTATTTCAGCAGCTTCGTAGTAGTCTATAGGAATTGCCTGCAACCCGGCTAAAAGCAAAATAGCGATAAAAGGTGTCTCTTTCCAAACATCAGCAAAAATCATCATATTTAGCGCCAGGAAAGGTTTCCCTAACCATTTGATATTCTTCTCAATGATGCCTATTTGAAGTAGTAACTTATTAAGAACACCAAACTCACTGTTAAATATCCATTTCCACATAATGCCATTCACAACCCAGGGAACTGCCCATGGTACCATAAGAATCACGCGCAAAAATTCCCTACCTTTGAAATCCTGATTTAATAGAAGGGCTATCAACATTGCTAGACTTAGCTCAATTGTTACAGCTACAACAACGAAATAAAGAGTAATTTTCAATGAAGACCAAAAAACACTGTCTTGAAATAATTTTATATAATTTTTGAAGCCTACAAAAGGATGGTAAGGAAGTAGAATATTATAATGATGAAGGCTAATGAAAATACTATAAAAAATTGGTACCGCAAATACAAAAATTATAAAGAGAAAACTTGGTAACAACAAGGTTATTAGATTTTTTCTGGAAAGGTTTTTCATCTATGCTTATCTCTCCTTTTAAAATAACCAGCAGAGAAAACTCTGCCGGTTACCAGTGCTCAAGAGTTCATCAAAAATATGCACCGGATTGCTCAATTTCATTCATACTGAGATTTAATATCAATAGCCTGTCTAGCTGCCCAATCTAGAGCTTCTTTAGCAGTTTTTTTGCCTGAAATGGCATCTTGTACGGCTGTAGCTAGTGCTCTTCTGAAAGGATCTAACCATACTACATCGGGTCCAAAACTACCTACTTCAACTTGAGCAACCAATTCACCATAAACCGGCCACGCTTTATTTATAGCTTCTAACCTTGAACCTTCGAATAAGCTATTTCTAGTTGGAAGGTTAAATCCCGATATAGCATGCATCATTTGAGCTTCTGTACCGGTGAGAAGTTTTACAAGCTCAACGGCTTCTTCTTTATACTGTGAGGCTTTCGTTATACCAAAAGCTCCTCCATAAATAAGACCGCCTGTTTCAGAATTTTTTCCTCCAGGAATCATTCTAACTTTAGCATAATCTGCAACTGTCGAAGCTTCGGGCAGCATTGCTTGATTAGCAGACCAGGTGGAATTTATCATAAAAGCACTTTTTCCTGCTTGAAAAATCTTCAAGGTTTCGTAATCATCAAGAGAAACTCCTGCTGGGTTAAATACTCCTTGATTAACTCCCTCAACCAAGAGTTCCAAGGCTTCTACACCAATTCCAGTGTTGAATACTGGGTTAAGATTTTCGTCGAAAAACTGACCTCCCATTGCTAACAGAATTGTTCCATAATTATAATAGTAATTACCAGGATATTTGCAACTTGGTGTAAAGGCGTATTCGGCATTACTTTTTTCGACAATTGCCTTACTTGCATTAAGGACATCTTGCCAAGTGGATAAGTCTTCAGGATTCACATTTGCATCTTGGAAATATTTTTCATTATACACAAAATGAGCACCACCACTGTACCAGGGAACTCCAATCCATTGACCTTCGTGAGAATAATAATCTACAAAACTCTTTAAAAATTCGTTTTTTTCATCTTCGGTGAACCATTCGTTTAAATCGACAAATTGTCCCATTGCAGCGAATCTCGATTTTTCTGCAGAAGGTATAAAAATAATGTCATACCCTCCACCTTTATGCATTAAAGCTGTTGTTGTTTTGATACTTATCTGATCCCAGCCAATATAGTCCACTACAACCTTAACACCTGTTAGTTTTTCAAATTCTTTTGTATATAGTTCTATAACTCCACCTTCGTCGGGCCTAACCAACATTTTTAAAGTTACAGCCCCCATAGATAAACAAAATGTCAAAACAAGAATTAAAGTGAGAAACAGTGTTTTTTTCATATTTATCCTCCTCGTATAATAATAATTGAATAACACTTAATTCAAAGATACAAAAACACTTATTTTCCTTATGTGACAAATATGTTTCTCTGTTTCTTCATTGAGCAGGATTAAGACAATTATCCAAGAAATTCGAGAAATGAATTGAGATTGTACCCCCCTGCTCCTGAAATTATGTCTCTAAATTTAAGGATACTTACAAAGTTAACAAGAGTATTTCATGAATGAGATGTTAGAATTTTTCGGTTATTTACAGTTTATTTCTTGATCTTTTTACAAACTTTTTGAAAAAAAAGAATTTTTGAATAGAATAGAGGTCTGACTATTAGCATTATTGGGGGAATATCGATAAGCTAAATTCCACATGGACACTTTTCAGGAACTTTAGAGATGAAGATAATCAAAAAGGTTTTGATTTTAAAAGGGTTACTGGGCAGTGCCCTTTCCCTTCTTTTC
Organism: Defluviitoga sp.; assembly: GCF_035349255.1. Taxonomy (NCBI): domain Bacteria; kingdom Thermotogati; phylum Thermotogota; class Thermotogae; order Petrotogales; family Petrotogaceae; genus Defluviitoga; species Defluviitoga sp. The sequence goes on from NZ_DAOPSE010000027.1 coordinate 15,466, forward strand.
CGGTACAAGTACCGAATATATTAAAGAAATTAGTAGTTAATGAGAGTTAGAGCAAAGGAGGGATCTTTTAAAAATCTAAAATCTGTATAAAATTTATATTTTAGAATTTCTAAAGTAGCTTTGTGGTTACTTTTTGTAGAGGAAATAAAACATTTAACTAATGTTTTGTTATTCTTCTATTGTGTTCATCAAAGATAGTAATGTTATACTCTACTCCAAAGCCAGGAACGTTTGGAGATACAAATATTTTCAAATCATAACCTTTGTTATTTAATATATTTGCAGTCTCCACTAATAATGATTGAGTAATAGCAATTGTGGCAATTGACGATGTAGCTCCAACTTTTTCATTTCTACCTTTTAACGGTACAATAGCGTCTTCATGAGGGACACAATTGTCTATCAAGACATCTGCAATATCTGAAAGCTTCTTTCCGGACGAATGGGTTGCATTTGCTCTCTTTTGATTTTCTAAAGAAGTAACCGCTACAACCTTTGCACCTACTTCTTTCCCATATAATGCAGCTTCAACAGGTGCTGCATTTACTCCTCCGTGAGAATAAACGATCATGATATCGCCTTTTCTTATTGGTTGATATCGTAGGTATGCATCCTTAACATATCCTTCTTTTCTTTCTATAATAAGAAGGCCAGGAGCGCTTGCAGGTCCTGTCGGGCTAAACCACATAAGTCTAGGATCTGTAAGAGCGTTTACTCCAATAAAGCTTCCATATCTTGGAAAGGCATCTAACGTTGGTATTACAGAATGTCCGCTACCAAAAAGATGAACAAATCCACCGTTGTAAATACAATCTGCCATTAAATTGCTAACTTTTTCAATAATGTCTTTTTCCTTTTTGATGTTATTTATTATTCCTTCTATACCCTCTAAATATTTTTCAAAAAACAAGTTTGTCATCTCCTATTCATCTGATCTAATGAGTATTTTCCAATTCCTAGTAGTTGTGCATCTTCTCCTAAAACAGATGGAACTATTTCTATCTTTTTGATCATTGGATTGAGATAGTTTTTCATAGTTTCTTCTGCCTTGGATTTAAAGATATCCCATCTTTGCCCAACACTTCCTGCCATGATTATTATTTCGGGATCTAAGAAATTAATAACGGTTGCTAAACTTTTCCCTAAAAGTTTAGAAATCGTTGATAAAAATTTTCTAGAACATTCACCTCCTTTTATATAATCATCAAATATCTCAGAGGCCCCTTTAACGCTTTTTTTGCATATTTTTTCATAATTTTTACTCATATAATATCCAGAAATATTTGATTCAAGCGTTCCAACCATGTTTGAGTATTCATTTTCTTCTCCTATAGGTATCCAACCTATTGAACCAGCAGCTCCATGTGTTCCTGTGATTACTTGTCCTTCCACTTGAATACCTAAACCTACGCCGGTACCGATAATGAAATAGGCAGAATTTTTTGAGTTTACTGCTGCGCCTTTCCATGTTTCTCCGATTAATCCAGAGGCCCTGTCATCTAAGATATCAATTACTTTACCAGTTTTTTCTTCTAACTTAGCTTTTAAAGGGTATGGGTCACTCCCAAAAGCATTGGGAAGCCACACATAACCTTTCTCTAAAACTGCTCCAGCGACTGATATTCCGTAACTGTCGATATCGTTGTACTTTTCAAATATCTTTAAACAAAATTCCATAACTTTGTCAGGACTTTGAGGCGTGTTGAATTTGGTTTTGTTTGTTAAAATACCTGTTTCGTTACAAATTGCAGATCTAATAAAAGTACCACCGATATCTAAAGTTAATATTTTCACATCTTTCACTTCCTCAAAATAATTTCTACAGAGTATTTGTCAGCTCTAATAACCGATTCAGTGTATTCTACAGGTATGTCAGAAACATCGTAACCAATTCTTTCTACAATGAAACCAGCAAAGGGAGGTTTTACTTTCAAAAGTTTGCATTCATGATTGTCTAAAATCGTAGCGTAATACTTTTCTTCTGCCTTAACAAAATGTATACCATATCTAGTTTCAAGCAGGTTATATAAGGATCGAGTTAGAGAGTTTTCAAAGAAGTTGGGTGCAAGCTTTTCTAAGGTATAGAAGGTTTGAATACCTATTGGCTCATCTTGTGCATATCTTATCCTTTTAACCATTATTACTGGAGTACCAAATTCAACTGCTAAAGCTTCTGCTACTTTTTTATTAGCTTCGATAATTCCTTTTTCTAACACTACTGATCTAGGTTCAAGGCCTTTCATCTGCATTTCTTCAGAGAAACTTGTAAGTTTTCTAGGACCTTGCTTTATTCGATTATCGACAACGAAGGTACCAATCCCTTGTCTTTTTACCAAAAATCCCTCTTGAACAAGCAGCGCAACTGCCTGTCTGACTACCGACTTACTGACCCCGAAAGCTTCAGAAAGTTCATCCTCTGTTGGTATCTTGTCACCTGGTTTAAAAACACCTAGAAGAATATTCTTTCGAATGATCTCTTTTAATTGGTGGTATAAAGGCTCTTTAGAAGAATAATTTAACTTACCATTCAGTTGCATTACATTTCAAAGCTCCTTTTCATAATATTCATACTAATCATTATAATGATTATAATATTTAAACCATTAAAAATCAAATGACAATTCTTGAGATAAACCAAGAAATTTCATTTTATATTACAATAATTCTTTTTAATTACCTTTGTTGCATTGTAATTAAATATTTTGATAATTTATCCAATTTTCAGTTTTTTAATAGCTAGCTTGTGTCTTGATTTAAGATGCATATTTATTACTAAAAACAAAAAATCCCCTCTAGAAAGAGGGGAAAGATTAATTATAATTAGATATTAAGGCTAAATTTCATGCACATCTATTATATCCATTATAACATCGAATTCATTTCTTGAAAAACCTTTATCTAGATATTCTACTTCTCCAACTTGATTATCGTATGGATCAGATCTTAAGAATTTCTTTTGTGGCAAAAGGTCATAGTGAAATTCCGAATTAGCAACCATTCTAAAGGGGTCTAGGTTACCAAAATAGAAATTCCATCTTCTTTCATTTTTAGCCCTGTAAGCACTGCCCCCAAATGAAAGATCTGCAAATAACCATCCATATGGTTCAATATAAAACTGTGCCCAATCATGAGGACCAATGCTATATGGATTTACGTACAAACCTGATTGCCATTTGGCAGGAATTCCTACAATCCTACACAAAGTTATAAATAAAAGGGCTTGGATCCCGCAATCACCTTTCAGATTGTATGCAGCATATTCTGGAATATTTACAATTGAAACATAAGGTCTGACATAAGAATACTGAACGTTTTGAGTTATATAATCATAAATCTTTCTAGCCTTGAGTAAAGGATTTTTCTCATCCTTAACTATTTCTGTTGCCAAATCTATCAAGAACGGAGAAAAGTTAATTTGAGGTAGCCATTCATTTGTATGAAATTTGGGCTGCCTTTTAAGCACTTTATTAAAATCAGGGTTAACATATTTTACATGATTTTCGTATGAATATTCAACCGTAAAACTTTTGTTTTCTTTAAATTGTTCTTCAAAGAATATTGTTCGTTGGGGATAGGTTTCTGGAGAGATAAATTTTGGTGTATGAGAGGTGTTGAGTATTTTAATATTAGTAATCTGTTGAGCCTTTTGTGGAATAGGCAAGTGAACTCTCACAGTTTCATTAATTCTGACATGCTCATTTTTTATCTTAATACCAGTTTTAAGATGGAAGAAATAGCCTTTTTTTCCTTTTTCAATAATTTCATGCACTGTATTATCTAAGAAATCTCTTTCCGCTTCATCTTCTTTTTCTTTAATTCTTAAACGCTCTTTAATTGTTGGATGCACTTTTATAACATTATCTAAAAATCGACTGCTGAACATTACTTTTCCTTGGATATATATCCAATCTGCATAGCGTTGATCTTTCAAATCTTCTAACTCCTGCCTTGTAAAACCTTCAATTTTTTCCTGTGCAAGATCTAAAGCTTCTTCAAAAGTATATATGTATTCATTTTTAAGAACATCCATTCTGTACTTTTCAAAGCTCAATCTCTGCTTTAATATATTTGAAATGTTTCTAGCTAAGTAAATGTCAATCAATCTTTTAGCTTTTTCGAATTCTCCACAACTTACTAAATTATTCACATCTTCAGGTAAATCGGCTATCAAAAAATCTAAATCGTTCAAAATATTTCGCCTCCTTTAATTTGAAGACACTAACTATTCTTAACTTTTATCCTTTTCCTGCAAGAAGACTCCCACTTCTGTAAGTGGGGGATGAATTGC
>NZ_DAOPSE010000028.1:0-19095 GCF_035349255.1 Defluviitoga sp.
ATCCATAATAAAGAAACATTTAAAATATTATTATAGGACAACGTTAATATAATAGCGCAAAACATTGAGATAGAGCCAATTAAGTTGCCTAAAACAGCTGTTTTTGGTGAACTCATCAATTTAATACCGAAAAGTACTCCTAAAGTTAAAACTAAACCAATAACAGTATAAATTGTAATCATACTTTTTTTAACCAGCTCCTCTCAAAAATTATTTGTCTTTCTTGAACATTTTAAGCATTCTATGAGTTACCATGAAACCTCCAACAATATTTATAGTTGCTAATACAATAGCTATAAAACCTAAAATTTTATAACCAGTGTTCACAGCTGCGGCAGTTGCAACCAAAGAACCTAAAACTGTTACACCTGACAGGGCATTCATACCAGACATCAACGGCGTATGTAAAAGGCTAGGAACATCACTTATAAGTTTATATCCAACAATCATTGCAATGACAAATAAAACTAATAAGAGCAAAAAATTCATTTGGCAACTACCTCCTTATTATTTATAAATCCCCATAGCTTCTAATGCCCCTGGATGGACTATTTTATTACCATCTGTGACAAGAGTTGAAGTTATAATCTCATCTTCTCTATAAATATTTATTTTTGAATCTTGAATTATATAACTCAAGAAATTGTAAATGTTTTTAGAAAACAACCAAGTCGAACTCAAGGGAAGCATACCCGGAATATTCTTGGTACCTATAATTGTAATCCCATTTTTTTTGACTATTTTCCCAGGTTCGGTCAATTCACAATTACCTCCCTGATCAATTGATATGTCAACTATTACTGAGCCTCCTTTTAAAGATTCTACCATATCCCTTGTGATTAGTATTGGTGCAACTTTACCCGGTACGAGAGCCGTTAAAATAATAATGTCAAAATTTGAGATATGCTCTTTAATTATACTTCTTTCTTTATCTAACCATTCATCTGGCAATTTTTTTGCATATCCGCCACTTCCAACTGCTATTTCTTCAGGTATACCCACATCAATTATTTTAGCCCCTAAACTTTGAGCTTGTTCTCTTGCATCAGAACGTACATCAATAGCATAAACGATAGCTCCTAATCGTTTAGCAGTGGCTAATGCTTGTAAACCTGCTACACCTGTACCTATTACCAAAACATTCGCTGGTTTTATAGTTCCAACTGCTGTAGTAATTAGAGGTATAAACTTTGGTAAATAATTTGCCGCCATGAGAAATCCTTTATAGCCTGCAACTGTACTCATTGAAGTTAATGCATCCATTTGTTGAGCTTTTGAGATTCTAGGAATACTATCTAAAGTAAAACTAATAACCCCTTTTTCAGCCAGTTTTTTTATCATTGTATGATTTTCTGGAGAAGCTGGATGAAGAAAAGTAATTAAATACTGTCCCTTTTTCATCATATCTACTTCATGCTTATTTAATTCCTTGTTAAATAAAGGTTCTTTAACTTTTAAGATAATATCAGAGTTTTGATAAACTTGCTCTGCGTTTTCTACTATTTCTGCACCTACTTGCTTGTAATCAATGTCATCAAAATGTGAGCCCCTTCCCGCTTCCGATTGAATGATCACTCTGGCACCTTCATCTATCATTTTTGAAACTGTTTCTGGAATGGCTGCAACTCTATTTTCACCCTCCATAATTTCTTTGGGAACCCCAATAGTTAATCCTTTAAATTTCATAATGAAACCACCTCCAAATAACGTTAATTTAATATTATAAAGGCACGAAGTAGATAATTATGTGAAACTTATAATACTTTACATTTCTATTTTACATTGTTTTTATTTATTTTCAGAACTTGAAAAAAAATACTCCGCACAAACTAGAGCGATCTAGATGTTTTTATAGTTAATTATAGTTAATTTTCATAATAATGAAAAAAATTTCATTGTTAGGTAAACTAACAATATCTCAAATAATATTGACACTGCGCAAATTTTATGTTATACTTTATTTAGTAAATAAAAGAGGGTGCGTAGCTCAGTGGGAGAGCGCTTCCTTGACGCGGAAGAGGCCGTAGGTTCAATCCCTACCGCACCCACCAATTTAAAAACAGGAGATTCGTTTTTAAATCTCCCGTTTTTTATTTATTAAATATTCGATAAATCTTATCTCGATATTTTTCATTGATTGTTATATAATCATTATCTTTGAATATTAATTTTTCTTTATCTATAGGTGCATTTCTCGATACTGCACTAACTAATGCAGAAACTGATTTTTTGCTTTTTAAATCAAGGATTTGTGTAATATCTTCAGTTTTTATTTTCCCTTTTTCTGTTACTAATTTTAAAAACTCTTTAGTCAAAGGCGTTAGATTATTTAAAAAGCTTACCAATTCTTCCTCAGACCACTGTTTTTTCGATCTATCTTTTAACAATGTTTTTAATACTTCCACCCTTTTTCCTAAATCATCTGAAAATAAATAAAACAAAGTTTCTCCGTCTACTTCAGTTTCTTCTAGTAAATCAATTAGTGAATCAAAAATGTCATTATCTATATCCAATTTTATTTTTTCTTCACCATATTGTAAAACATTTCCTTCGTAAACCAAATTAAACTTCTCAAAATAACTCTTTAATAATTTTGAGAATAAAAACTTGCGTAAACTATAATTTTCTATAGTTTTAAGATATTGATTAATATAGTAGAAATCGTCCTTGCTTTCAATCCTACTAAAAATAAGTTCTTCAAGTTTTGTTTGATTATCCTTTTTTAATAAGTTTACCCCCATAAATTCTACTAACATCTTTAGTTCATCACTAAGCATGATTGTTTGTCAATTTTTTGACAGTCCTCCTTTCTTTTAAAGCAATTGAATTTCCTTAAGAAATTTAAAAACCTATTAACTTGAAAAAATAGGATATCTTTTAATTTGTTTAAATTAAAAATTTTATTGAAACTAAATATTTCATTACATTTTATATTTTAGCATTTTCTTCATTTTTCTCAAATTCCACCACGAAATTAACTCCATCAGTCAATGACGACTAACGACTGGGTTGCACATTTTGAGTAAGTAGTGACTTACTTTAAAGAGCAAATCCTGGTGTTATGTCTCCAAGTGTTACATAACTTTTTGCCCCTGTTATTTGAGGAACATTGTTATAACGACCTTTATATGTTTGATAAGCTAAAACTGCAAAAGCTACGGCTTCCTTAGCATCACTAGAATATCCTAAACGCTCAAGAGGCATTACTGATATATCATTTCCTAATAAATTTTTTACGTATGATTTTATCGTTTCGACTAGAGATGGATTGTAAGCACCACCCCCAGAAATGATAATTTGATCGATTTTATTCCCAATGAATCTACAATATGCATCAACGATAGTGAAAGCAGTAAAATTTGTAACAGTAGCTACAATATCTTCATCTTTTAACTTTAAAGCTTTTGCTTTATTCACAATCTCCTTTGCGTAGTTCAAACCAAAAACTTCTCTTCCCGTGGTCTTAGGAGCTTCTTTGAGTATAAATGGATGTTTTTTTAATTCGTTAAGTAGTTCTATCGATACTGTACCTTTTTTAGCGATTTCTCCATCCTTATCAAAAGTCTTTTCTCCATTAGTCAATATTTGCACAACCCCATCTATCAACATATTACCTGGTCCAGTATCTGTACCTTGAATTTCGTCTAATTTTGCATTTTTAGGAATATAAGTATAATTTCCTATTCCTCCAATGTTTTGTAGTACCCGACTAAATTCAGGGCTTTTAAATAAAATATAATCAACATATGGTACCAAGGGTGCTCCTTGACCACCTGCAGCAATATCCCTTGCTCGAAAATTGCTAACAGTTGTTATTCCTGTTCGCTGAGCAATTACAGCAGCTTCTCCTATTTGAAGACTTGAGATGAAATCATTTTCAACATCATGATAAACCGTTTGACCATGAGATCCAATTAGTTGTATATCTTGTAGTTTTAAACTCGATAAAGAAACTACTTCCTTTACGCTACTGGCAAATAATTCCCCTAACTCAAAATTCACTCTACATATCTTGTCTACGCTACTAGTTTTTGGATCGCAGCATTCTAAAATTTTTTCTCTTATTTCATTATTGTAAGGTTTGTTAATAAAATTTACAACCTTTACATTTAATTCCTCTGCACATTTTTCACTGATATCTATTAAAGCCACATCGATTCCGTCAACTGACGTACCTGACATCAATCCAACTACATACATATTTATTATCCCCTTATTTAAAAAATTGAAAAAACATTTTTGAACTGTTCGTATTCTTAGCTTTCTCTAAAAACGACATTGTTTACCTTATTTCTTATTACGTTTAATTCGGGTTTTTTTAAATACCTATCATAATAGACTGAATTTGTCAAAAATATAGAAAACAAACCATCTTTTCTAATCCAAATAGAAGTTCCTGTAAAACCATTATGCCCAAATCCTGAACTATCAAGAGAATACTGACATCCAACAGCAGGAGGAGCCATCCACGCTATATGAGTTACGTTCTCACCTTTTTTTACAACTGTTGTTGTAAATAAATCCACTGTTTTCTCAGAGACAATTTTACCTCTCAACAAACTATAAATAAAAATTCTTAAATCATCTACATTTGAAAAAAGACCCGCATTACCGCTAACTCCACCTAAATAATACGCTAATTCGTCATCAGGATCTCCTTGAAGCCTTTTCCCATCTCTTATAGAAGTGGCGACAGCTTTTTCTTTGTCAACAGGATTATAGCAAGTATTTTTCATTCCTAATTCTTTAAAAATTTCTTCTATATAATCTTTGAAATTCATTTGAGTAACTTCTTGAACAATCTTCATCAAAGTAATAAAATTTAGGCAGGAATATTCATAACATTTATCTGGTCCTTTTTGAGGTTGAATCTGAATTAACTTTTCAAGAAGTTCTTGACCTCTATATTCTTTCCAAAGAGTTGAATAGGGCGGCATTAAAGAGGTGTGGGTTAATAATTCAAAAATTGTAATTTCAGCTTTTCTATTTGAAACATTTAAATAATCACCAATTTTATCATTTAAGTCTATCCTCTTGTCATCAATGAGTTTCATTATAGCGGTAGCAGTCGAAACAACTTTTGTTACACTAGCTAAATCAAAAATGTCCTCCTGAGTAAGTTTTTCTATTTCGTCCTTTGTACCAAAAAAATCTCTAAATAGAATTTTCTCTCCTTTCCCAACTAAGAGAGAAGCGGCTGTGTACACATCATTCAGCCCGGAAAGCACTATGTCATCTAAAATTTTTGCATTTATCTCTTTCAAATTCCTCACCTTTCTTCAATAAAATAGAGTTAAAGAAAATCTTTTATATCTCTCTAATAAATTCATCTAAAATATCCCCACATACAGAATAATTTTCGTATTCTTTGATTCTTATTTCACCTTCATTTTTTAATCGTACTTTTTCTGATTCTGGAGAAGTAGTTATCTTTATAGCTATTTTTGAAAGTTCTGAGAGTTTAGTAAGCCATGGCTCAATATCTTCATAAAATTTTTTAACCTTAATTTTACTCAACTTTTCTTCAAGTCTTGATAAGTTTTCTAAATAACTTACAAGCTCTCTATTTTTATTTAAAGGATCATCCTTGTAATCTTTCATTAGTTTTTTTAATCTAAAAGAAGTTCCTTCAAATAAGCGCGATTTAAGAAAATTTTCACTGAACAATTTTAATTCTTCTGAAAAATCTTCACCTGCTATGTTTAATATTGCTTTCTCCCATGAAATCCACGGATTATAAGCTTCAGAATTCCAAAGATAGTCTGATATAGTTTGCAGAGCAATCATCGAAGCATAGGGCTGATTCATAGGATTGGCCATAGCTCCTTCTATAGATTTATAAAGGTCGTTTTCTCTGTTTGTTAATGGCGCTAAAAATAATTTCCCTTCATCGGCGTCGTTTACTGGATAATTATCCCATAATATTAACTTATGTCCAAATTGATTAGAAATCTCGTCTGCATTTTTTCTACTAACTTTACGAGAAAATACTCCATCTCCTGTCCAAATTACTACTATATCTGAATGCAAATTTTCTTTTATAGTTTTTCTATAAAGAGAATCATCTTTTTGCCAATATTCCGTAGGACAAAAATATAATCTTGCTTTTGAATTTTTCTTTTTTAAAAAGTCATACAATTTGTTTGCTACATATGCCTGAGCTAACCCATAATTATTATTAAACATCCTGTCATCTTCCTCGTGTTCCAACTTTTGAGGTATATCATCAAACAAAATAGCAACATTTGTAACTCCTTTACTAAGAATTTCTTCATACTTATTACACAACAAAGAAAATTCTTTTTCATCGCCAAATTTCATACTTAGACCGGGACTAACACAGAACACAAAATCCACATAATTTTCTTTTGCCACCTCTATCAAATCATATATTCTTTCCTTTTCTTCGAGTGGATATGGTTCTCTCCATTTTTCTCTATGGTATGGATCGTCTTTTGGGGCATACCAATAAACATTCATTTTATTCTCACCGCAGAATTTTATTATATCCACACGATTTTTATGACTCCAAGTTTCACCATAAAAACCTTCTATGACCCCTCTTAATTTAAAAGAAGGAAAATCAATGATTTCAACTATAGGAAATAATTTATTTTTAGTGTTGATCAATTTTTTTAGAGTTTGCACAGCGTAAAAAAAACCCCGCTTCGATGTCGAGCCAATACTAACTTCTCTTTTATGCTCATGTACTTTCAACATGTAACCATCTTGATTTAAATCTTCTACGCTGAGCTCAAACTTCTTTTCATATAAAAATTTCTTAAGTTCTTCTATAGAAGAAAAAATAACTTCTTTAATTGTTAAATCCGCTTTTGAGGGTTTATCTACTAAAATAAAATAATCACTGAAAGAATTATCAGCGAAAAAATTTTCATAATTGTTACAACAAATCTTCATTCTTGAGCACTCATATTCTATATTTTTTCCTTCATAAAACAATTTTTTCAATGATGGATTCATATTTTTCAAAACAGAATTCAAGGTAAAAAATACCTCCTTTTAATCTTTAAATTGCTAGTTCCAGAAGACACAAACTTTTTACTATTGATACTAAATTCATACTAAATTCATAATTTATACAAACAAAGTCTCATTTCCAAATATTAAAAATTATAAAATTCTTTTTGAAATTCCAAGGCCCAGAGAGTTAGGCAAAATAACCTTTCCTGAATCATAAGTTATACCATCAGCAACAGGATCTGATTCAAAAAATAAAGGCGAATCTAAATCAGCTTTTGTAACATTCTTAAAGGCTGCTGCAAAATGAGCAGCAGCGGTAATAGATATTTTAGACTCAATCATGCAACCAATCATACATTCAATGCCAGCAACTTCAGCGATTTTATTTATTATTATTGCATTGTAAATACCTCCACACTTCATTAGTTTTATATTAATCATATCTGCTGCATTTAATTTAATTATATTCAAAGCATCATACACAGTAAAAACTGATTCATCAGCAACTACTGGCAATAAAAGAACATTTTTCAAATATTCTAATCCTTCAATATCCCAACTTTTTACAGGTTGTTCTAATAATTCAATGTTATATTCTTCCAGCATTTTCATAAGAAATACAGCTTCTTTAACGTACCAACCCTGGTTAGCATCAAGCCTGATCTTAATATCATCACCAACATTTTCTCTAATCATTTTAACTCTTTGGTAATCTTTAGTAGAATCAACTCCCACCTTTATTTTTAATATTTTAAAACCTTCTTTAACGGCTTCCTTTGCGTCATATGCCATCTTTTCCGGTTCATCTAAACTTATGGTAAAATCTGTTTCAAGAGAGTTTTTATAACCACCTAGAAGTTTATATAATGGAACATTATAGCATTTACCTAAAATATCGAATAAAGCAATATCTACACCTGCTTTAGCGCTTTCATTTCCGTGTATAGCTTTTGAAATTTTTTCTTCAACTTTTTCTATATCCCTAGGATCTTCGCCTAATATAGCCGGCTTAATATATTCATTGATCACTGATATAATGCTTTCCTGAGTTTCACCAGTAACTCTCGGCTCGAAAGCGGCTTCTCCAATTCCGATTAGTGAACTATTTGTATGAACTTCTACATAAACGTTTTTTACTTCATTCAACGGTCCCGCAGCAGTTATAAAGGGACTTTTTAACTTTAAGTTTAAAGGTTTAACTTTAATATCAACTATCTCCAAATTAACTCCCCTCCCGAAAATTAAATCGCCACTAGATAATTTGTCTAAAAAGTCTGATTCTCCCATTCTTCAAAATTATAATAATCATTTTCTAAATGATTTTTTGCATTCTTATGGCGGTTCTTTAACTAATAGTACTTGTTCCTTTGGTTCAAACATAATCTTTTTAGGTTCTTGCATCCTATCAATCCAGAAGTTTGGATCAAACAAAGCTCTATTTTCCACCTTTCAAGAAGAATAAATGAACTCATAAAAAAGTTTTTTATGCATTACACTTTACTCCTCTTTAGATCTTCAGCAAATAACTTAAAAAGTTTGCCAAATATTGTTTGTAATATCCTTTGTTACCAAATCTTCGTAAACCTCTCGGCGCGTTATCAATTTGTGTTTACCTTCATTTACTAATACAATAGCTGGTCTTAGAAATCCATTATAGTTACTGGACATAGAGTATGTATAATCACCTGTAAAAGGAATAGCTAATAAATCATCTACAGATAATCTGGGAAGACTGGTTTCTTCTATGAGAATATCTCCAGATTCACAAGCTCTACCTGCTATTGTAACTTTTTCAAAATTTTCAACTTCTTTCATTTTATTTGCTACATAGACTTGATACTTTGCATCGTACAAACAAGGTCTGATGTTATCAGTCATACCACCGTCAACTATTATATATTTTTTATTAGCACTTTTTTTAATAGAACCCACCGTATAAAGAGTGGTGCCGGCTGTAGAAATTATTGATCTTCCAGGTTCTATACTTATTTTCGGCATAGGATACTCGAACTTCTTTGTCAGAGTTTTTACGCAACTTACAACTTTATTGATTGTTTCAAAAATATCTATCGATTTTTCATTAGATGAATGGGAGATTCCAAATCCACCACCAATATCTATTTCGTTTAAAACAACATTCTCTCTTTCTTTTAGAGTTATCAAAGAGTCAAAAAAAGTTTCTACAAGATTTAAATAATACATAGGTTCACTTATTTGAGACCCAATGTGAGAATGTATACCGTTCAATTCTAAATTATCTAAACCTTTAATATTCTTGGTTACTTTCAATAAATCTTCTGAATGAATCCCAAATTTAGAATCTATCTGCCCTGTCGAAAGATACTTATGAGTGTTAGGATTAATTTTAGGAATAATCCTTAACAGAATCCGAGTCTTTTTACCATATTTTTTTGAAATTTTATTAATTTTGTATAATTCTTCTTCATTGTCAACTACAATTGTGGATACGTCATTTTTTATTGCCATTTCAATTTCTTCGCCCAACTTATTATTTCCATTAAAATAAATTTTTTTGGAAGGAAAATTATTTCTAAGTGCAATATATAACTCTCCACCAGAAACAACTTCTAGACCTATTTCTTCATCGTCGATAATTTTACACATTTCTGAATTTAAAAAAGCTTTGGAAGCATAAGCAATAAAAAAAGTCTCGCAACCACTTTTGATAAAAGCTTCATTAAATTTATTAATATTGTCTCTTATTTGTACTTCGTCTAATACCAGCAGGGGAGTTGCGTATTTTTTAGCTAAATCAACACAACTTACTCCGCTAATTTTCAGAATGCCTTGTTCAGAAATTTGCATATTTTCTGGTAAATACACGTCTATTTCCCCCTCCTCTTCATTTTTAACAAATCCTCTCTAAACTTCAATTATTATCAATTAGGAAATTCTTTACCATATTCTCTATACTGGATACCGAAAGAAAGTATATGTGTGGAATTTCATTCAGATTTAAAATTAAAATCATTTTTTAAAAAAATTTTCGGTATATTTTAAAACGGGCTTATTTTTGAAACTTTGGATCTAAAACATCCCTTAATCCATCTCCTAAGATATTTATACTCAAAACAATAACTGCGATAAGTAAACCTGGAAGCAGGGTTAACCATGGAGCAGCAATAATAAAATTTGTACCTTGACCTACTAACCCCCCCAACGTCGGTTCAGGAGGAGGCACACCCAAACCTAAAAATCCCAAAGAAGCCTCAGTCAATATAGCAGTTGAAAAATTCGTCGTAAAAGTAACGATAAAAATAGAAGAAACGTTAGGAAAAACGACAGTCCACATAATTTTAAAGTTATTCTTCCCTACAACTTTTGATGCTTTAACAAACGTTAATTCTTTAATCGAAATTGTTGCTCCTCGTAAAGTTCTTGCAAAAATCGGTATATAAACAATTCCAATGGCTATTATTAAATTAAAAGTTGAAGATCCAAATAAAGCAACTATAAACAACGCTAAAACCAAAGAAGGAAAAGCGAAAAAAGCGTCAATTATTCTCGATATGACTTGATCTATCCATCCTCCATAATAACCAGACAAGATTCCTAAAAGGGTACCTAACAAAGCAGAAATTATCATTGAACTTAAAGCTATTATCATACTATTTTGTATTCCATAAATACTCCTAGAAAAAACATCTCTACCAAATTGATCAGTTCCAAAAAAATGAGTGAAACTTGGAGGTTCTAAAATGCTTCTAGAATCCATTTCTAAAGGATTATAAGGAGCAATAACACTAGGAAAGAATGATACAAAAATTAATGCACATATAATGATCAGGTTAATCATATTAAGTGGGTTTTTGATAAAGTTTTTTAGAAATCTTTTCATATACTTACTTCCTTTCACCCCAAAGTGATACGCGGATCAATTATTGTATAAATAAAATCTATTAAAAGATTCAAAATGATAATAACAATTACGATAAACAAAATTATAGCTTGAATAACTGGGTAATCACGTTGATTTACGGATTGCAGTAATAATCTACCTAATCCAGGAAGAGCAAACATATTTTCAATAACTATGCTTCCGCCAAATAAATATCCTAATTGAATTCCTGTTACTGTTATTATTGGAGACAAGGCATTCCTAAAAGCATGCTTATAGATTACTTTATTTTTACCAAGACCCTTGGAATATGCTACTTTCACATAATCCATTGAAAGCGATTCTATCATACTGGTTCTTGTTATTCTTAAAATTTGGGCAGCTATCATTAATCCTAATGTAAAAGATGGTAACAAAAAAACTTGGAGATTCTTCATTGGATTTTCAAAAAAAGCTACATATCCAAATATTGTGAAACTTTCAAAATAAAATGAAAATATAACTATGAAAATAGTCCCTATCCAAAAAGCCGGTGAAGACAATCCAACAAGGCCCACAACTTTAATTAAATTATCTACAAAGGTATTTTTCTTACGTGCAGATATAATTCCAAGCGGTATCCCTATAATTATACTAACAAATATTGATAAAAAAGCTAATTCCAAAGTAACAGGAAGACGTTGCAACAACATAGTTGCAACGTCTTCCCCAGTTCTAAGTGAAATACCAAGATTTCCTGAAAGCATGCTTTTCATCCAAATAAAATACTGAACAAATATAGGCTTATCAAGTCCAAAATCTTCGTACATTTTAAGTATTTGTTCTTCAGATAAAAATTTTTGAGTGCCAATGATTAGATCAACTACATCACCTGGTACAAGCCTTACCAAAACAAAAACAATAACTGTTACAATTAGAATGGTTGGAATAGACAGTAATAATCTGCGAACTAAATAACTAAAGCTCATGGACGTTCCTCCACTTTTTATTTATCAATCCAAGTTTCTCTTAGGAAAATTAAACTTTCATTGGCAAGGGGCTTAAAACCATTCACAAAACTTTGACTAGCGTATAAAACGTTTGGAGAATACAAAAATAAAACAGGTGCTTCTTTTACTAAAATATATTGCAGTTGATTATAAATTTGCATTCTTTTTAACATATCTATTTCTTTTCGGCCTTCTTCTAATAACTTGTCTACTATATCATTACTATACAAAAATACATTTGTTGAGCCTCCAGAATGAAAGGTCCTATAAAATTGAACATCAGGATCTATTGAGCCAGCATTTAAAGAAATAAAAGAGTCAAAATCACTTTTTCCCCATCTACTAATGAAGATACCCCATTCCACTAATTCAATATTAACCTTTATTCCTATTCTTGATAATTGAGACTGAACAACCTGAGCTATTTTATCAAAACTATATCTACTTGAAGTAAGAATATTAAATTCAAAACCATTAGGATAACCAGCTTCAGCTAAAATTCTCTTAGCTTTCTCAGGATTATATTCATATTCTTCAAAGTTATCTGGAGTTAAAGCCCAAGGCTTAACTGTGGGATTTAAAGGTCCTGTAATTGTACCTTCACCAAAAGCAACCATATTAATAATTTCTTCTCTATTTATCGCCATACTCAAGGCAGAACGCACTAAATAATTATCAAATGGTTTCCTTTTAGTGTTGAAACCTAAAAGATAATAACTTAACACTGGTTGACGATATATTTTATACTTGGGACTTTCAAGGGATCTTAATGTTAGAGGTTCTTTGACTTCAATTAAATCTACGTCACCATTTCTTAATGCTGTAGATCTCGATATTTCTTCAGGAATTATTTTAAAAATAATCTGATCTAAATAAGGTTGTTCGGGAATAAAATAATTGGGATTTTTTTTCAAAGTTATATGATCACCTGGAACAAACTCAGAAATAAGAAAAGGCCCTGTTCCATTTGTTTCCAACTGCAAATTTTTACCAGACTGAACAAATTTCTTAGACACTATTGCACTATTTACACTTGCAAAATTGATAATTATAGAACTAGCCATTGGAACTTTCAATTTGAAACATACTGTATTTGGATCTAAAATTTGCACACTTTCTATTTCTGAATAATACGCGGCTGCAGGAGAACCAACTTTTTCATCCATAATTCGTTCAAAAGTATAAAGCACATCTTCTATTGTTAGTTTTTCGCCATTATGGAAATACACATCATTTCTTATTGTAAAAATTATTGTATCAGGACTGGGAATTTCGTATTTCTCAGCTATATTTGGAACTAAATTCATATTCTCATCAAATTTCAATAACCCGTCATAAACATTTTCTAATATTCTAAAAGAAGAAAACGCTGTAACTATAGTCGGATCTAAACCTATTGGTTCTGTTTCAATACCAATTAACAAAGTTCCTCCTTCTTTTTGTTTAGAAAAACCAAATAAAGCAATAATAACTATGAGTAACATTGAAATAATTTTCTTCATCTTTTTCCCCTCCTAAAAATTTATGAAAATTACTTTAAGAAACTTTAACTTTAACTTTCTCTATCTTATATCCCTTAAATCAAGACATAATATATTCACCCCTTTTAAATAATCTATTTGATTCCATATTCCACACACAAATATATTATCCTGTTATCCTGTAAGGAGGTTAAAAAATGTCTTACTGTATTTATTTTTCGAAATACACTTTGCTTTCGCTCATGATCACTGTCTGAAAGAACATTTAAACTTCAAATACTTAATAGCTATATATTTAATTGTTTTTCTCATATAAAAAGCATTTTACTTTTCTTTTGTTTACTCTAAAATAAGGAGGAACAAAATTTTTACATTTTTTCATTGCATACTTGCATCTTGGTTCAAATGGACATCCTTTCGGTGGAGTGATCAAATTCGGAACTTCTCCTGTATATCCAAGCTTTTCAGAAACTAATCTATCTGGATCTGGAGCAGCTTTCCTAAGAAGCTGTGTATATGGATGTAGTGGCTCTAAAACGATGTCGTCCGCTGTGCATTCTTCTAACAACATGCCAGCATACATAACCGCAACCCTGTCAGAAATGTACCTTGCAGCAGCTAAATCATGTGTGACATGCAAATATGTTGTATTAAAGTCGTCTCTAATCTTCAACATAAGCTTCATTATACCAGCTCTGATCGAAACATCTAACATCGAAGTTGGTTCGTCAGCCAATATTACAGAAGGCTTTGTAATTATTGCTCTTGCAATAACAACTCGTTGCCTTTCTCCTCCTGACAGTTCATGCGGATATTTATTAATAAAATTCTTAGGGGGCGTGAGCTCAACTTCTTCAAGCGCTTCATATATTCTTTCATCTATGTTATTCAACTTCTGTAGTTCCAGTGGCCTTCCCAAAATTTGATGTACTTTTTTCACAGGATTTAAAGATGAGAAAGGATCTTGAAATATCATCTGAACTTTCCTACGAAACTCTAATTCTTCTTTTCTTTTAAATTTTTTTGGAACAATTTCACTACCATAAACTATTTTTCCTTCGTCTTCTACATAGATTCTAGATAATAATCTAAGTAGAGTTGTTTTCCCACACCCGCTTTCTCCGACTATTGAAATAATTTCTCCTGGAAATACATCGAGAGAAACATCCCGAACAGCATGAACATATTGAACTTTAAATCCTTTTCTAACAGGGAACTTTTTAGTTATATTTTCAAAAGAAATTATAGGGGAAAATGACAAGCTACCCACCTACCTGGAATTACCTCTTTAAATTCTGGCCTTGTGTTACACAACTCTTTTCTATTCTGGCATCGCTCTTTAAAAGAACAACCTATTATGGGTTTTGAAAGATCTGGAATTTTACCAGGAATTCCTTTATACTCTTTAGTCTCTTTTGTTAACTTTGGAAATGAATTTATCAATCCACTTGTATAAGGGTGAAGTGGATTTAAATAAACTTGTTTTGTTTGACCAAGTTCCACCAGCTCACCTGCATACATAATTGCTATTCTTTTTGATATCTCAAACAATAAAGATATGTCGTGGGTAACAAAAATCATTGAAAATTTGTTTGTATTTCTTATTTCATCTATTTGTTCCATTATTGATCTTTGAACAACAACATCAAGAGCGGTTGTTGGTTCATCCATTACTACAAGTGATGGAGAAAAAACTAGAGCCATAGCAATGGCCACTCTTTGTTTCATCCCCCCTGATAATTGATGGGGATAGCTATCCATCCTTTCTTTTTGAATTCCCACCATTTGTAAAACTCTTTCAATTATTTCTAAGGCTTCAATTTTTGTATAATCACTATGTTCAAGAATAACATCCATAATTTGATCCTTTATTTTGTAAACTGGATTAAGAGCATTCATAGCACTTTGTGTCACAAGGGAGAATTCTTTCCATCTTTTTTTCCTAAGTGTTTCTTCGTCCATCTTGAGTATATCTTCACCTTTGAAGAAAACTTCTCCATCAAAAATTTCTCCTGGTCTTTTTAAAAGCCTGAGAATAGAAAAAAGTAAAGTCGATTTTCCACAACCTGATTCTCCTGCAATTCCTAAAAAGTCGTTTTCATCTAAACTAAAACTAACATTTTTTACAGCCTCTATCTCTTTTCCTTGACTTTTATATCCTGCACTCAAATTTCTAACTTCTAAAAGCAAGTTTTACACCCCTCTTAATTTAGGGTTAGTTAACTCATCTATAGAAAAATTCAGCAAAGCAAAACTAGCCCCTAAAGTTGCTATAGCTATTCCAGGTGCTAAAACCCAGCCCCAAGAGTTATTTAATAAAGCACTACTATTTTGAGCCCAATATAACATAGTTCCCCAAGTTATTGCGCTTACATCACCAAATCCAAGAAATTCCAAAGACGCTTCTCCTACAATGGCTGTTAAACAAGCCACAAAGAAATTGGAGGAAATCAAAGATAACATGTTAGGCATAATTTCCGAAAAAATAATCCGCCTGCTTTTTTCTCCAGTGATTTTAGAAGCTAGTATGAACTCTCGATTTCTCATAGTTAAAGTTTGAGCTCTTATCACTCTTGCCCCTGGTGCCCAGCTTGTAAATGATATAACCAAAATAATTGGTACAACTCCTCTAAATCTGATATATGAAGCTATTACTATCATTAAAGGTAACCCTGGAATTACCATGAATACATCTATTATAGTCGATAGTATTCTGTCAACGAGCCCACCAAAATATCCTGCTGTCATACCTATCAGCAAAGATATAGTTGTCATTAAAGTTCCAGTTGTTAATCCCACTATTAGAGAAAGACGCGTTCCATATATTAATTGAGATAATATATCTCTTCCCATCCTATCTAAACCTAAAATGTGTTCGGATGTAGGTCTGCTGTAGGGGATACCAACAAATTCATTTGGATCATAGGGAGCTAGAAAAGGAGCAAAAAAGGCAATTACTACAAAAAAGAAAAATATCGACAAACCAACTATTGCTTTTTTGTTCAACCTTCGAACCATTATTTTCAACCCCTTGTCCTTGGATCTAAGAACATGTAAACAAAATCAAGCATAAAATTTGCTATTAAAACTGAAAGAGAAATGATAAAAAATATTGCTTGCATTAAAGGATAATCTTGACTTGTAACTCCTTTGTACATCAAGTAACCAATTCCTGGATACGAAAATACTATCTCAGTTAACAGCGCTCCTCCGACGATATACCCTAAAGAAAGCCCAAATGAGGTTACGCTAGGTAAAAGAGCGTTTCTTGCGGCATATTTATTCATAATATCTTTATCTTTTAATCCTTTTGCCTCAGCAACTAAGATAAAATCCTCCGAAAGTACGGATACCATATTATTCCTCATCGTTAATATCCAAGTCCCAAGTGAAGCCAGGACCAGGGTCAATCCAGGTAAAAATCCGTGATATATTACACTTCCAAAAAACTTCCAACCTTTTAAAAATTCATGGGTAGAATATGCATTTGAAAGGGGGAAGAGGTTTAATAAAAATCCAAACACATAAAGTAAAATTAAAGCTAACCAAAAATATGGAAACCCTCTTATTATTAAACTGGATATAGTAACAAAAGAATCAATCGGCTTATTCCTATTCCATCCAGCTCGAATACCCAAAGCAGTCCCCAAAACAAAACTTATTAAAGTAGAAATCCCCACAAGACCTATAGTCCAAGGCAGAGCATCAAGTATCAGATCTTTAACAGGAACGGGATAGTATGAATAAGATATTCCAAAATTAAATGTTAAAGTGTTTTTTAAATAAGAGAAAAACTGTTTCAAAATGGGAGTTTCTTTATCAACACCCAATGCTATTCTCATCGCCTCAACTGCTTCAGGTTGAATATCTCCTCCCATTTTCAATAATATTCTTTCTGCAGGATCTCCAGGCATTAAGCGCGGAAGAACAAAGTTAATAATCAATGCCGACAATAAAGCAATTATAAAAAAAACTATTTTTTCTCTTAAATATTTCATGAAATACCTCCAAAACCCGCCCAAAAAGGGCGGGTTTATATACTGAAAAGTTATAAATTCTAACGAACAGGTTCTAAATGCATAATTATGAAAGCTTTGTCCATCCCTGTAATAGTAGGCAAAGCAAAAGGATTTTCAGCATTAGGCCATCCTACAAAATTATATGTTGTATATTCAAACCATGTAGGATTGAAAAACAGAGGAACAGATGGCATTTCTTGAAGAACTATTAATTGCAACGCGGAAATAGCTAGTTCTCTTTCTTTTTCCTCCGAAGTCTTTCTAAACACATCTAAAAGCGAATCTGTTGTTAAACTAATCCATCCTCCTCTATTATCTCCACTAAATGCATTCCTTGTATGTAACCATCTCTCATAAAAGAAATATGGATTTATTCCATAATTCACCCAACTTACAGCTAGTTCAAAATCCTTGTTCTTTATTCTCTCTAGATATAAACCAAAATCCACCTGTGAAACAAGAACATCTACTCCAATTTGTTTTAATTGGGAGGAAAGAACTTGTGAAACAGCAATCCAGTCGGTCCAACCAGCTGGTACTATCAATTCAAAACTTAACTTATTCCCTTTACTATCAGCAAATATTCCATCTTTTCCTAGTTTATATCCTAAATTTGTTAGAATCTTTTTAGCTTGTTCAACGTCTCTTTCATACCACATATGTTTTAAATTATCGTTCTCTAAATACGAAAAACCTCCTTTTATTCCCACAGGATTTGAAACAGTTGCTAAGTTCGCCATACCTATTTGTACCAATTGGAGCTTATCGATTCCTAAAGCTATTGCTTTTCTTAGATCTGGATTTTTAAATAATTCTTTATCTAAATTGAAGAAGAGCAGAACAGGATTACCTTCAGGCAACCAATAACCCCTATGTTCTGGATCAGCTTTGACAAAGATTTCATCTATATTAGGAAAAAATAAAGTGCCCCAGTCAATTTCTTTATTCATCAAAGCTAATTGAGCAGCATCATTTCCAGTAAAAGCAGGAATCCTAATTGTATCTACTTTAACCTTCTCTTTTTGCCAATAATTTTGATTTTTCTGTAATGTATAAACTTGGCTTGTAAACTGTCCTAAAACATATGGTCCAGTCCCAACAGGTTTACTATCTGTATAACTTGTCGGATCTGCGATTGTTTCCCATATATGTTTTGGAACTATATAAACAGAAAAAATGTCGGTGTAAATTAAGGTATCAACTTTGGACATCACAAACTTTACGTGAAAGTCGTCTTCTTTTTTCACCTCTTTTAATCCCTTTTGCCATATTCCTCCACTATCTAATGCTGCATAATTCTTAATCAGTTCAAAAGTAAACATCACGTCATCAGCGCTAAAACTTTTACCATCAGACCATTTAACATTTTGTCTTAATGTAACATCAATTTCCAGAAAATCATTTGACCAACTATAATCAGTTGCTAACCAAGGAACAATTTCGCCAGTATATCCATTTATGTAGAATAAAGTTTCATAAATGAATCCACGGGCTGAATAGTTTGTGCCTCCTGAAAAAAATGGGTTGAAATTCTGTGAAAATGGGCCTGTTACATCCATGATCATTGATAAGGTACTTGCCAAGGAGAAAATGCTTAACACCATAACACATAGAAACAAAACATTTCTTTTCACTTTACATCCCTCCTATGAATTTGTTGAGAAAATCTCTCTTCTAAAACAACTTACCAGGATTCATAATATTGTTTGGATCTAATATCTTCTTTATCTCTTTCATTCTAGTATACTCTTTTTCTTTTGTTTGTT
>NZ_DAOPSE010000029.1:0-18578 GCF_035349255.1 Defluviitoga sp.
CAATAGAAGAAATCGTTTGTCTGGTAGTCCCTACAGCTAAAGCTAATTCCTCTTGAGACAGTTTATTTTCTTTTCGAAGTTCTTTAATTCTTGTATTCAAAGAACATCCTCCTTTGTTAAACTGCAAAGTTTACTTTGCAGTTTAAGTATAGCACACTTTACAAAAAATAGCAAGCATACTTTACATTTTTTAGAGGCAAAATTTGTTACTGATTTTTAAATTTAATAATAAATACATCTTCATGGTATAATATTATTAAAGAAATTTGATTTTTGTATAATGATTAAACAATCATTGCTAGGAGGAAAACAGTGAGAATAGGATTAATTTTTGGTACACGACCCGAAGCAATAAAAATGGCTCCTGTATACTTAAAACTTAAAGAAATGAATCTAGAGACGTTGGTAATAACTA
Organism: Defluviitoga sp.; assembly: GCF_035349255.1. Lineage (NCBI taxonomy): Bacteria > Thermotogati > Thermotogota > Thermotogae > Petrotogales > Petrotogaceae > Defluviitoga > Defluviitoga sp. The sequence goes on from NZ_DAOPSE010000029.1 coordinate 416, forward strand.
CAGCTCAACATAGAGAACTTTTAGATCAAGTTTTACGTTTATTCCAAATAGTACCCGATCATGACTTAAATATTATGAGTAACTCTCAAACTTTACCTACTTTGACGCAAAAGCTAATTTACGAAATAGATAAAATAATTCAAAAAGAAAAGTTTGATTACATATTGGTTCAAGGAGACACAACCACTGCTTTTATAGGAGCTCTCATAAGCTTTTATTATAAAATTCCAGTTGCACACGTAGAAGCCGGACTAAGAACCAATGACATATATAATCCTTTTCCTGAAGAAATAAACAGAAGATTAATTAGCGTTATTGCCTCACTTCATTTTGCTCCAACACAAAGGGCCAAAGAAAACTTGCTAAGAGAAGGAATTGATGAAACAACAATAAAAGTTACAGGAAACACGGTAGTGGATGCACTACACTGGATCAAAGGCAATAAAACGGCTGATATGCAGAAAACAAGAGAGAAATATGATTTAAATAACAAAAAATATATTCTGATGACAATGCATAGAAGGGAAAACTGGGGAGAACCAATGATTAATGTGTTAAAAGCTGTTAAAATTTATCTTAATGAAAATCCTGATATGTACTTAGTTTTTCCAGTTCATCCCAATCCTATTGTAAAAAATTTAGTACATGAAAATTTAAAAGAAATTGAAAATGTGATCTTACTGGAACCCGTAGAATATTTTGAATTAATCAGTCTAATAGATGGTTGTGAGTATATAATGACGGATTCTGGAGGAATTCAAGAAGAAGCACCATCGTTTGGTAAACCGGTTTTGGTTTTAAGAGAAAAAACAGAAAGACCAGAAATTCTTGAAACAAATCTAGCAAAGCTGGTAGGCACGGAAGCTCAGAATGTTTATGATCATATGAAGAAGCTAGAAAGTTACGAATTTAAAAATGTTACCTTTCAAAATCCGTTTGGTGATGGAAAAGCAAGTCAAAGGATTATAGAACATTTAATAAAGACAATTTCTAACAAACACTAAAAAAGGTGAGGTGAAGAAAATGAAAAAGATTTTACCAGTTTTTATATTCGTTTTATTGGTAGCTTTTAGCACATTTGCTGCTGTTGCGGATATAATAACAGAATCTAGATTAGCAATAGAAGAGCTCCTTTCTAAACAAGATAGTGGAGCTTTTGTGCAGCTTGTTGAGCAAGGTCAAGGAGTGGTAATATTTCCCACTTTTTACAAGCTGGGGTTCGTTATTGGAGGCCAATATGGCGAAGGCATAGTACTTAGAAAAGACTCACAAACTGGAGAATGGTATGGACCTGCTTTTGTCAATATTTATGGTTTAAGTGTAGGTGCTCAAGCTGGCGTACAATCTGCTTCTTTAGTATTAGTTGTAATGAATGAACAGGGAATGAATGGATTTATGGGGAATAATTTCACATTAGGAGGATCTTTAGGCGTTGCTGCGGGACCGGTTGGAAGACAACTTTCTGCAGATGTAGATTACAGACTTAAAGCTTCCATATATTCATATTCTGTTGCAAAAGGCTTTTATGCAGGGGCTTCCATTGAAGGAGCATATATAAGAACAAATGATTATGCTAATGAAGCATTTTACAAGGAGCAAATAACTCCTGAACAAATTTTAAAAGAAAAAAAAGTTGAAGGAGAAGCTAAAAAAATAGTAGAGCTGCTCGAAGATGCAGTCGCAAATTTACCAAAAGAAAACCAATAGTCAGCAAAATTTAAAATAAAGGAGGAAGTAGAATATGCCATATGTTAACACAAAAGAGATTTTAGAAAAGGCTAATAAGGAGTATTATGCAGTTGCAGCGTTAAACATCAACAATCTTGAGTTTTTGCAAGCTATATTGGAAGCTGGGATTGAGAAAAGATCGCCTATAATAATCGAAACAAGTGAAGGTGCCATAAAATATGCAGGTATGGGAGATCCTTTAAGAGGTGCAAGAATTTTCGTAGATATGGTAAAAGGATTTGCTGAAACTTTGGATATTCCTGTTTCTCTACATCTTGATCATGGAAAGGATTTTAAATATATAATGGCTGCTATAAAAGCCGGTTATTCTTCTGTAATGATAGATGCATCGGATAAACCTTTTGAAGAAAACGTGAGAATAACTAAAGAAATCGTAAGAATTGCTCACTCTGTTGGTGTATCTGTAGAAGCCGAGCTTGGAAAGTTAGCAGGTATAGAAGATAATGTCGTTTCTGCAGAAAGTGTACTTGTTAATCCAGAAGAAGCTAAAAAATTTGTCGAAGAAACCCAAGTTGATTTTTTGGCCCCAGCAATTGGAACCTCTCACGGAGCTTTCAAGTTTAAGGGAGAAGCCAAGCTGGATTTTGACAGACTTAAAAAAGTTAAGGAGTTAACAGGCATTCCGTTGGTACTACATGGTGCTTCCAGTGTGGTTGAGGAGATAGTTGAAATTGCAGAAAAGTATGGAGCAAACTTTAGTGGGTCAAAAGGAGTCCCTTCAGACATATTAAAAGAAACTGTTAAATTAGGAATAAATAAGGTTAACACAGATACAGATCTTAGAATGGCTTTTGTAGCCGGCCTTAGAGAGTATTTATATAACAATCCAAAAGAGTTTGATCCCAGAAATTATATGAAGAAAGGAAAAGAATACGTTAAAAAGGTTGTGTCTGATAGATTAGAACTTTTAGGTTCTGCAGGAAAAGCCTAAAAACTAAATTAATAAGCACAAAGCCAGCTTAACAAAGGAAAAGTAAGTTTTTCAACAAAAATTTTGTAAATTTTAAATAATGCAGGAGGTTAAGCAGTAAAAATGAAAATACTTGTGATAAACTCTGGAAGCTCCTCTTTAAAATATCAAGTTATAAACATGGAAAATGAAGAAGTACTACTGAAAGGATTAGTAGAGAGAATAGGAGAAAAAATATCAGGTATTAAACATGAAAATGGAAGATCAGAGTACTCAGAAGAATCAAAGATTCCAAATCACGAAGAAGCATTGAAAAAAGTGATGGATTTATTAATTGATCCCCACTATGGATGTTTAAAAGACTTATCTGAAATCGACGCTATAGGGCATAGAGTGCTTCACTGTGGTGAAAAATATGTGTCGTCAGTATTAATAGACGAAAACGTTATTGCCGCGATTGAAGAGCATGCAGTCTTTGGTCCCTTGCATAATCCTCCAAATCTTACTGGAATATTGGCTGCTCAAAAACTTATGCCGAATGTACCACAGGTTGCTGTCTTTGATACTTCGTACCATCAAACAATGCCTCCAAAAGCCTTTTTATATGGGCTTCCTTACGAATTTTATGAAAAATATAAAATCAGAAGATATGGTTTCCATGGGACTAGTCATAAATATATAACCATTGAAGCTGCGAAGATGCTAGGTAAAGATCCTAAAGATTTAAAATTAATTAGCGCTCATTTAGGTAACGGTGCCTCATTAGCTGCCATAAATGGTGGAAAAGTGGTTGATACTTCCATGGGGCTCACTCCTTTAGAAGGTCTTGTTATGGGAGGAAGAAGTGGTGATATTGACGCAACTATACCTTTATTCTTGTTGAGACAAGGCTACACTGTAGATGAAGTTGACGAGATTTTAAATAAAAAGAGTGGAGTTTATGGCATAAGTGGAATAAGTAATGATATGCGAGATATCGAAAAAGCTATACAAAAAGGCCATAAAAGAGCAAAGTTAGCTTTTGATGTATACACTTATCGAATAGCCAAATACATTGGAAGTTACGCGACCATTTTGAATGGATTTGATGCTTTAGTATTCACAGCAGGAGTTGGAGAAAATGATCCAGACGTTCGAAAAACTGTTTGCGATTATTTGGGCATATTCGGAGTAAAAATTGACGAAGAAAAAAATAAAAGCTTGAATAGAAAAGGAGGAATTATATCAACGGAGGATTCTAAAGTAATTGTTATGATAATCAAAACAAATGAAGAATTGATGATTGCTCGCGATACTAAAGAGATTCTTGAAAATTTTAAAAAATAAAATAAAAAACCGCCTCAAAAGAGGCGGTTTTTTATTCTTTCTTACTATTATAAACTCTCTACAATATCTCTTAATTGAGCCATTCTGTTTGGATGTCTCAACTTTCTTAAAGCCTTAGTTTCAATCTGTCGGATCCTTTCTCTCGTAACATTAAAATATTGTCCAACTTCTTCTAGAGTTTTTTGTTTTCCATCTAGAAGTCCATATCTCATTTTTATTACTAAAGCTTCTTTGGTACTTAAGGTATCTAAAACTTCTTCTATTCTTTCTCTCAAGATCATTTTTTGAGCTTCTTCTTCAGGAGTAGTATCTTCAGAACTTACAAAATCACCAGTTTCTGATTCTTCATCATCACCCGTTCCACTAGAAATTGGAGCGTTAAGCGATAAAACATCTCTAGCACTCATCAGTATTTCATTTATTTTTTCTTCTGGTTTTTTCATTATCTTAGCTAGTTCCTCCGTTGTTGGATATTCTCCATGCTCTTGTAAATATTCTCTTATGACTCTGTTCATTTTATTGATGGTCTCAACTAAATGAACAGGAATTCTTATAGTTCTTGCTTGATCAGCTATCGCTCTAGTTATGGATTGCCTGATCCACCAAGTTGCATAAGTTGAAAATTTAAAACCTTTTCTCCAGTCGAATTTATCTACAGCTTTAATTAAACCTATATTTCCTTCTTGAATTAAATCTAAAAAGCTTAACCCTCTACCTGTATATCTTTTTGCAATGCTTATTACAAGTCTTAAATTGGCTTTGATTAATTCATCTCTAGCTTTTTTGTCTCCTTTTTGAGCCCTCATAGCTAATTGTCTCTCTCTTGAAGGAGTTAAAAGTTCTATGTTGCTTATTTCTTTAAGATATATTTTTATAGGATCACCAAGCGAAATGTTATCGTACATTTGAAGTTCAGATTCTGCAAACAATTCATCAAATTCGTCGCTACCGATTTCTTCCTCTTGGTCAACGAGTAAATCTTTTACATTTTCTTCTTGGTCATTTTCATCCTCTTCTATAATTTCAATTCCTTCAGATTCCAAAGCTTCATATATCTTATCTATATATTCATTATCTATTTCATCTGATAATTCGATAGGAATAGCTTGATCGATATCTGAATAAGATAATTTATTATTTTTCTTTTTAGCTTTAGTTGTCAAAGATTCAATTATCTTATCAATAGACGGTATATTTTTTTGATTTTTCTTAACTTTTACTTGGACTATACCTCCTTCTTCTTTTAAATTTTCAAAATCGATATTTTGAAGATCTTCCATTATTTTAACTTTTTCCTTTTCAGTTATTTTATTTTTATTCATTTAAGCCCTCCTTTTAATTTAGGTTTTTGTTTTCTTTTCAAAACCACGCATTATTTTAGACTCAGAAAATTAGTTTTGGTTCAAAAAAAGGTAGATTTTAGAATAATGTTTGGTAAATTTTTTATTAAAAACACCTTTTTAGTAATAATTTTGGATTATTTTCTATAATTTCTCTAGCATTTTCATAGCTTAAACCAGCAGACACGGCAACTTTTAAGGCAAATTCATATTCTAAAAAATCACCTGGTCCATGTGCATCACTGTTTACTAGCAACTTCGCGCCAAATTTTTGGCACAATTTACTTACATGTCCATTGGCTAAGCTATGTCCTTTCCTTGCACTCAATTCTAAAAAAATATCATTACTTACGGCTTCTTTTACATCTTCTTCAGAAATTACACCAGGATGTGCTAGTATGTCTACATATTTAGACCTTACTGCATAGTAATTCGTTCCTTTAAAAACGGGTTCTACTATAGTTTCTCCATGAACTACAACAATTTGAGCACCTTTTTCCTTAGCATATTTGGCTAAATCGTTTATAAGTATGGGGGGGACATGAGTTAATTCAACACCACTTATTATCTCAATATCCTCAAAATACTTTTTTTCTGTTTCAATAAATTTGATTAAACTATTTAAAACAAAATCAATATTTGATGCATCAACATGGTCAGTTATAGCTATGGCTCTATAATAATGAGCTTGTGCATGCCTAATTTGTTCGCTGCAAATTAACTCTCCGTCACTCAAGAATGTATGAGTATGAAAATCATAAACTCTTCCCACTAAATGTTCCTCCTTGCTCTTTTATGGTATCTTTTGGAATTTTATAATCTAATTTAAATCTTGTTATTGAGTTTATTTTTGATTAAATTTTTTTTTACCTTAAAACATCTTTGAATCTCATTTCGATAACGTAATTATTTGTTTTAGTCAGAAAAGCAAGATGAGCTTTCTCTCGATATTCACTTTTGAAGTTGCTATTTCATCCATTTTTATTAATTTAAACTCAGGAGTTATTCAATTGATAACAAAAGTATACAAATTTTAACTAATATAAATTTAATAGTAACTTATTTGCCTTGAAGATTAACATAATTTGTTTTATAATGGTATTGGAAAAAGAAAGATCCCCCTATCCCCCTGAGATAAACCCAGACATTCTTGCCGGATCCTAATGGATCCGGTTTTTTTTATTGTTCTACCGTTAAATTTTTCATAAGTAGATTTTATCATGTTTTTTGTTAACAATACAACACTTAATTATAAATTTTGCTTAATTATCTTTTGTATATGTAAGAAAGTACATGTAAGGATTTCACAGAATTAGTCGATCCCCTAGAAATAATGTTAACTATAGTTTCAACCTAGAAACTATATTAAATTTCTTTATGTTACCAGATGCTTCTAAAATTGCTTTTTGTCCTGAATATTTTCAGATTTTCTAATAGGTTCATTTGATATATTATCTAAGATGATAATATCTGTCCAGTATTCTATAGCTTCTTGAAGTTAATCTAAATCTTGGACCTCTATTTTAATGTTTTAAGTATGAGACATAGATGCTTTCATTTTTGTTAATGCTTCTTTTATATCCCCACATGTTTTAAAAAATTAAGAATGGATCTAAAAGTAGGAAAATAACAGTCTCAATTTGTATTGTTTCTATTTTACTACATAAAATAGAAAATGAAAAAATTCAATCTGTAAAAAGTTAATACATTTCACAAATAAAAATATGTTATAATCGAGTAATATTCAACTGTATTAAGAACTTTGAGGAGGAAAGCAATGTTACATGAAATATATATGCAACGTGCCTTAGAATTAGCTAGACTAGGATGGGGAACTACTAATCCTAATCCCTTAGTTGGAGCTGTGATAGTAAAAAATGGCGAGGTAATAGGAGAAGGCTATCACAAAAGTGCGGGAGAACCACATGCAGAGATAAACGCACTTACCCAAGCTGGGGAAAAGGCAGAAGATTCCATTGTATATGTTAACCTTGAACCATGTAGCCATTTTGGAAGAACTTCACCTTGCACTGATGCTTTAATAAAAGCCGGTGTACAAGAAGTTGTTATCGCTATGCAAGATCCTAACCCTAGCGTTTCAGGAAAAGGAATAAAAAAGCTCAAGCAAGCTGGGATTAAAGTAGCTGTTGGAATACTAGAAGAAGAAGCAAAAAAACTGAACGAAATCTTTATTAAATATATAACTTCCGATATGCCTTTTACAATTTGGAAATGTGCAATGACTTTAGATGGAAAAGTAGCTACTGTTACAGGTGATTCAAAGTGGATAACTAACGAGGCATCAAGAGAGTATGCTCACTGGTGGCGATACAGAGTTTCGGCGATCATGGCTGGAATAGGAACTGTTTTATTGGACAACCCCATGTTGACTGTCAGATTACCAAACGTAAAAGTTGAAAAGCAACCAATAAGAATTATAATTGATAGTTTTGGGAAAACCCCTTTAAATTACAATGTATTAGACACAAATCAAGCACCAACTGTAATTGCCACTGCTTCAAATATTGAAAGATCTCGAGTGGAAAATTTTAAATCTAAAGGTGTGGAAGTAATAACTACTAAATCAAAAGATAGAGTAAACTTATCCGAATTGATGAAAGAACTCCATAATCGGCAAATTGACAGCGTGCTTATAGAAGGAGGCCCTACCCTTGCAGCTTCAGCTATAGAAGAGGGTCTAGTAGATAAAGCTATGATTTTTATAGCGCCTAAATTTATTGGCGGAAAAAATGCTCCTTCCGCACTTGGGGGAAAGGGTGTTGAAAAGCTCAAAGACGCTTGGAATCTTAAAAATGTTTCTATTAAACATTTCCAAGAGGATTTATTGGTAGAAGGGTACTTCATTTGATGGAGGAATTGATATTGTTTACCGGTATTATTCAAGAAATTGGAAAGGTACGAAATATAGTTAAAAGGCCTAAATCGGTTCTTCTTGAAATTGAGGCTCCAAAAATAGCTCCTAAAATATCCATTGGTGATAGTATATGCACAAATGGGATATGTTTAACTGTTTCAAAAAAGGACCAAAAATTTTTTTGGACAGATGCAACGCCAGAGACAGTAAGACATACTACCCTATACGACTTAAAACCAGAAGACTATGTTAATCTTGAACCTCCTCTCACCTTACAAGATTTTATAGGGGGACATTTAGTTAGCGGACATGTTGATGGAATTGGTGTAATAAAACAAATCATTCAAGAAGAAAATGCTAAATATTTTAAAATAAATGTCGAATCAAAATTACTTTTCTACCTGGTCGAAAAGGGCTCTATTGCTGTAGATGGAGTAAGTTTAACTATTGCAAGTATAGATGAAAGAGGCTTTACTGTATCAATTATTCCTCATTCGTTCCAAAACACAACTTTTAAATATAAAAAAATAGGAAGCAAAGTAAACATCGAATGTGATATGATCGGGAAATATGTAGCAAAGTTCATAAGTAATATGAAAGAAAATACTAAAAAACAAATCATAGATGAAGAATTTTTAAAAAACAATGGGTTCATTTAAGGAGGAAACATATGAGTCAGATTAAATTCAACACTATAGAAGAAGTTCTTGAAGATCTTAAAAAAGAGAAAATGGTCATAGTAGTAGATGATGAAGATAGAGAGAACGAGGGAGATCTCGTGATGGCAGCTGAATTTGTTACTCCACAAGCGATTAATTTCATGACAAAATTTGGTCGAGGACTTATCTGTGTACCTATGACAGCTGAAAGATTGAAAGAACTTGATATCCCTCAAATGGTTTATAATAACGCAGATCATCAACGGACAGCATTTACGGTTTCAGTGGATGCGAAATCTGTTACAACTGGTATTTCTGCTCATGAGCGTGCCTTTACCATAAAAACTCTTGTTGATCCAAAAACCGTTCCAGAAGATTTGCTAAAGCCAGGACATATATTCCCACTTCAAGCAAAAGAAGGAGGAGTATTAATACGTGCAGGCCACACCGAAGCAGCAGTAGATCTTGCGAAATTAGCTGGATTGTATCCTGCTGGAGTAATATGTGAAATAATGAATGAAGATGGAACGATGGCACGTTTACCTCAATTAGCAGAATTTGCTCAAAAACATGATTTAAAATTGATGACTATAGCTGATCTTATAACTTATAGGAGGAAAAATGAAAAACTAATAAAGCGTGTAACTGAACCAATAAGTCTTCCAACAAAATACGGAAACTTTGTTGCAATTGCGTATGAAAGTATTATAAATAAAGATCACCATATAGCTTTAATTAAAGGTAATGTATCTAGTGGAGAACCGGTGTTGGCTAGAATACATTCGGAATGTTTAACAGGTGACACTTTTGGATCATTACGTTGTGATTGTGGTGAACAACTACATAATTCAATGAAGCAAATAGAAAAAGAAGGACGCGGAGTTTTGCTCTACATGCGTCAAGAGGGAAGAGGTATAGGTCTGATTAATAAGTTAAAAGCTTATAAACTACAAGAAGAAGGAAAAGATACTGTTGAAGCAAATGTGGCTTTGGGGTTTGCACCAGATTTAAGAGATTATGGCGAAGGTGCACAAATATTAGTAGATTTGGGAGTAAAAAAGCTAAAACTACTTACAAATAATCCTAAGAAAGTTGTTGGACTTATGGGTTATGGATTAGAAATAGTTGAAAGAATACCAATAGAAATACCACCGAATGAAATAAATAAAAGTTACATGGAAACCAAAAGGGCAAAAATGGGACATATTTTAAACTATATTGATATGGAGGATAAGTCATGAAGATATATGAAGGAAAATTAATTGGTACAGGATTAAAAATAGGTATTGTTGTAAGTCGTTTTAATGAATTCATAACAAGCAAACTATTAAGTGGATCTCTTGACACATTGAAAAGACATGGGGTATCCGAAGACGATATAGAAATAGCCTGGGTTCCCGGTGCTTTTGAAATTCCGTTAATTGCAAAACAAATGGCTCAATCAGGGAAATATGACGCTATTGTAAGTTTAGGCGCAGTGATTAGAGGAGCAACCCCTCATTTTGACTATGTTGCCTCAGAATTATCCAAAGGAATTGCTCAAACGGCGCTTCAAATAGGTGTTCCAATAAGCTTTGGAGTATTAACTACAGACAATATCGAGCAAGCTATAGAAAGGGCTGGTACTAAAGCCGGTAACAAAGGTGCAGAAGCCGCTATCACTGCTATAGAAATGGCTAATCTTATGAAAACTTTGAAATAGAAGAAACAAAAATTTAAAATTGTTGCCTTTTAAACCAAAAAAACTTACAAAGTTTAAGTTTTATAAATACATATAAAGATTTTAGAAATGAAAAAAATTCTAAAAAAGCAAATTTTGAATTTATAAGGGTTACAAGAGTGGAGCCCTTTTCCCTCGCTCTTGGTATAAGTGCCAAAAAACTGTGGAGAATCTTTACATGGGTCGCTACAAAAGGAGAAATTACTAGTAAATCAGTGGTAGAGTCGAGGAGGTATTTTTGAAAAAAATTAAGATTTAAAATATTTATAGAATTTAAGTTTCAGAATTTACAAAGTGAGTAAAATAAATGTCCTTAGGAGGTCTATATAAATGATCCATGAATTTATGAATAATAAACCAAACATCGCCGATGATGTCTTTTTAGCTCCTGGAAGTCAGATAATTGGTAATATAACTATTGGAAAAGGGTGTAGCATCTGGCATAATGCAACACTGAGAGCCGATATTGGTACTATAATAATTGGTGAATATACAAACATTCAAGATAATTCAGTTGTACATATAGAATATGATTACCCTACCATAATAGGAAATGGAGTTACAATAGGTCATGGAGCTATAATTCATGGTTGCACAATTAATGATAATTGTCTTATCGGAATGGGTGCGATAATTTTAAATGGTGCTGTAATAGGGGAAAACAGTCTTATAGGTGCAGGAGCCTTAATAACCGAACACAAAGAAATACCTCCTAATAGCTTAGTAATAGGCATACCGGGAAAGATATTACGAAAGTTAACTGAAGAAGAAATTGAAAAACTCAAAGAATCTGCAAAAGAATACTATAATTTATCAAGATTTTATTTATAAGCACTCTATATAAATCAATTAAAAAAGTTCCTTTAAAAGGGACATTTTTTAAGTGAACAATTTTTTATTCATTTGTTAAAGTTTTGGGTTTTTCATTAATAATAAATATTATCCATTATTTCACACATAATGCCTTAAAATTCATGCTTGTTTATTAATAACGTCTTCTAACGTATGCCATGAAAGTGTAAAACATTTAATTCTCATTGGAAACTTAGAAATATCAGAAAAAACTTCCAAACCGTCTATTAAGTCATTATCATACTCTTTACCCTGAGACATTTTGATTACTTCGTTTAAGATTTTTTCTGCTTCTTCAACTGTTTTTCCTTCTATTATTTCACACATCATTGCTGCAGAGGCTTGACTAATAATACAGCCATGACCTAAATACGATGCTTCAACTATTTTACCGTTATCCACTTTCAAAAAAATTGTTATTTCGTCTCCACATGATAAATTTTTTCCTTCTGCCTTTTGAGAAGCAGGAATTTCTTTTTTATATTTGTTATTTTTGGCATAATCTAAAATTATATCTGAATAAAGATCTTCAATTCCTATTTTAACCACTCCCAAACTTTTTTTAAGCCATATATCAGAATGTCTATATCATCCTTTTGGTTGTAGACATAAAAGCTTACTCTACATGTAGCTTTAACGCCAAGTTCATTCATCATTGGTTGTGCACAATGATGACCACTGCGAATTGCTACCCCAGCTATGTCATTTAATAAATGAGCTACGTCATGGGGATGAATACCTTTCATATTAAAAGAAACTATAGAGCTTTGGAATTCATCTTGCGGACCATAAATCTCTAGAAAATCCAAGTTTTTCATCTTTTCTAAAGCATACTTAGTTAACATTTTATCATGCTGATTTATATTATTCATACCGATTTGTTGTAAAAGTTCTACAGCTTTAGCAAGACCAACACTTCCATCAACGTTTGGAGTTCCAGCTTCGAATTTAAAAGGAAGTATAGTGAAAGTTGTATCTTCCATACTTACCTTATCAATCATTTCTCCTCCAAATAAAAAAGGGGACATTTGCTCTAAATATTCTTTTTTACCATATAATACTCCTATACCTGTTGGACCTAACATCTTATGTCCAGAGAACGCCAAAAAATCTATATCTAAAGATTTTACATCAACAGAGAAGTGAGGAATATATTGAGCACCATCTACAATAATTATGACATTGTTTCTTATCTTTCGTGCCTTTTCCACGATTAAATTTATAGGAATAACTTGACCTGTAACATTAGATATTCCTGTTATGCTAATTACTTTTGTTTTTGAAGTAATATAATTAAAGTAATCGTCTGGTTCAAAGATCCCTTTCTTAACCGGGAAATACTTAATTTTAATATTGAACAATTTTCCAATTTGCTGCCAAGGTACAAAGTTTGAATGATGTTCCATAGTGGTTATTAGAATTTCTTCGCCAGGTTGAATCATGTTTGAAATAGCTAGAGAATATGCCAACAAGTTTATTGATTCTGTTGTTCCTTTAGTAAAAATAATTTCTTCTTTTTTTGCGTTGATAAAGTCCGCTAATTTTTGTCTAGAAGATTCATACATCTGCGTTGCTTCAGATGCTAATGTGTGGGTTGATCTATGAACATTGGCATGATGATTCAAACTATATTCACTAACGGCTTCCATAACTCGTTTAGGTCTCAAAGTTGTTGCGGCATTGTCTAAATAAACTAATCTATGACCATTAATTTTTCTTTTTAAAGCAGGAAATTCTTCTTCATATTTGTTGGAAGACAACATTTTGTACCTCCTGACTAATGTCTTCCCCAAATTTATTCAATTCGTTTACTACTGGTTCAAAGATTCCATATGCGATCAATTTTTTTGCATCTTCTAGAGAAAATCCCCTCGTCATCAAATAGTATAGTTTTTCCGACTCGATTGTACTAATGCTAGCTGCGTGAGATGCGGTAACCTCATTTTCATCTACTGTCAAACTTGGTATAGCTTCTGCTTTGGCTTTTTCTGACAGAGTTAAAGTGTATCCTGATTCTGAAGCATTAGCATCTTTTGCGCCCCTCTTTAAATCGAGAAAACCTCTAAATACAGCTTTTGAGTTATCTTTTATAAGTCCTTTGCCGTTTATACTTCCAGTGGTTTTAGGGGCGTAAAATCTCATTAAATAAAGCATGTCTATAATGTTATCATCGGTTGCTAAAAAGTAGGGATTTACAGAGGCTGTTGCGCCTTTTCCAGAAAATCTGAAAAAAATATGAGGAGCAGAGATTTTTCCTCTTATTTGAATATCGGTTACTTCAACTCTCGAATTTTCTTCTAATTCTATAAAAATATTATCAATATTGATATCATCATTTCCGTTTAAATTTATATTAATTAATTCCAAATAAGCATTTTTATGGACAACTATTCTATTCGATGTCGTTCTAAAACCTTTTCCTTGATTATTGGATCTTAAAACTCTTATAACGGTTGCTTTCGAAAAAGGTCTTAAATTATAAACAGACAATTCGTAAATAGGCGCTTTCCAATAGTAATTAATAATTATAGGTTCAGAACTTTCTCCTTCCTCTGTCTTTAAATAAAAACCTGTATTAGAAAACGCTTCTGCCATTAACAAAAATTTTCTATGAGCTCCTTCAAAATCATATTTAGCAAGAATTTCAATGCCATCTTCATCTATACCATTTATACCTTTTATTTTTCCCTTAACGCTTGTTGGAACAAAGGATACATATTTTTCTGGTTCATAGCCATCTAATTTTGCTCGTTTCCATTTAGGAAATCCCCAACTTTTATATGCTTCATACCTATACCCTTTATAAATTTTTAAATAATCATTAGATATATGTTCTAACGAAGACTGAAATTCAAAATCTTCATAATCTTTTTTGGCTTGTATTTGTGGAACTTGCCACTCCACAGCTTTTAAATTATTATGTTTCATATCTATTGTTTTCTCGAAAATTGTGTCCAACTTTTCCACCTCGTATTGTAATTTTGTAGTAATTGTCACTTTTTATCCTATAGAAGATTCTATTTCTAAATTTATAAGCCTGTTTAACTCTATTGCATATTCAAGTGGTAGCTCTTTAGCAAAAGGTTCTACGAACCCCCTAACAATGAGAGCTTTGGCTTCCGATTCCTTTAATCCCCTGCTCATCAGATAATATATTTGCTCTTCTCTGATTCTGCCAATTCGGGCTTCATGACCTATATCAGCGTCATCTGTGTAGACTTCTATAATAGGGACTGTATCACTTTTTGAAAAATTATCAAGCATTAAAGCCTGACAAGATACAGAAGCTTTTGCGCCTTTAGCTTTTTCTCCAACCCTAAGCCATCCTCTGTAAAAAGCCCAACCTCCCCCAATACTTATACTTCTTGCATCGACAATAGCACTTGTGTAGGGAGCTAGCATAAATACTTTAGAACCCGTGTCCATATGTTGGTTTGGACCTGCATAAGTAACTGCTATCGTTTCAGTTTTTGCACCCTTACCTCTAAGGATAGAAGCTGGATAAATCATCGATTTCTGACTACCCATTGAACCAGAAACCCATTCCATTATCCCATCTTCATCAACTAAAGCTCGCTTTGTATTCAAATTATAAGTATTTTTACTCCAGTTTTGAATAGTTGCATACTTTACACGGGCACCCTTTTTTACATATATTTCTACAGCGCCTGCATGAAGATTCGTTGCTTCATATAAAGGGGCTGAACAACCTTCAATAAAAACAACTTCACTACCTTCATCAGCAATAATTATAGTATGTTCCATCTGCCCCATACCAGGGTTGTTCATTCGAAAATAAGCTTGAAGTGGCAAAGGAACTTTAACTCCTTTTGGAACATATAAAAAAGTTCCTCCACTCCATACAGCTCCATGAAAAGCTGCATACTTATGATCGGTAGGAGGTATGGCCTTCATAAAAAATTCTTTCACCAAATCAGGATATTCTCGAACGGCACTTTCCATGTCTAAAAATATTACACCTAATTTTTCCATTTCTTTTTTTATGTTTTGATATACAATTTCTGAATCGTATTGGGCGCCCACTCCCGCCAAAGCTTTTTTCTCTGCCTCAGGAATCCCTAGTTTATCAAAAGTCTCTTTTATCTCTTGGGGAACCTCTTCCCAAGACGTAGCTTTTTTAGCATCAGGTTTAATATATGCAACTATCTTGCTTACATCTAAATCTGAGATATCAACTCCAAATCGTGGGTCTCTCCATGTTTCAAATATCTCTAAACTTTTTAACCTAAGTTCTCTCATCCATTTTGGTTCTTGTTTTTGTTCAGAAATTGCCTCAACGATCTGCTTATTTAAGCCAGGGATTGTTTTATATGCATATTTAACCTGACTTTTGAAATCAAACTTACTTTGATCTATTAATAAATCCTCTATATTGATTTCTTTATCCGTGGCCAATTTTTTCACTCCTCGTTTATTTTTAATCCTAATTCTTTCTCTATTGTTGAATATCCAATTTTTTCAATTTTTTCAGCCAACTCTTTTTCACCAGTTATAACGATTCTTCCATCGATGTAAACATGAACGTAATCCGGAACTACATAGTTCAAAATCCTTTGATAGTGGGTAATAAGTAAAATACCCATTTCGTCGTTTTTAAAATTGTTAATACTTTCTGAAACGATCCTTAACGCATCTATATCTAATCCTGAATCTATTTCATCTAATATACAAAGTCTAGGCTTTAGGAAGCCCATTTGCAAAATCTCGCTTTTTTTCTTCTCTCCTCCGGAAAAACCTGTATTTATATATCTTTCCAAAAAGTCTTGATTCAAATCCAACTTTTTAGTAAGTTCAGTCATTAATTTATTTAAGTCTAAAAGTGTACGTTGATCTTCGGGATGTATATTTCTATATGAATTAATCAAAAATTGTCTCATCTTTATACCTTCAATTTCTTCAGGCGTCTGGAAAGAAAGAAATAGACCCAATCTAGCCCTTTCATCCGTTGAGAGATTTAATATCGATTGACCTTCAAATAGTATATCTCCTGAAGTTACTCTATATTTTGTATTTCCCATAATCACATGTGCTAAGGTCGATTTTCCAGAGCCATTAGGTCCCATTAAAGCATGGATTTCTCCTTTATTAATTGTTAAATTAACTCCTTTTAATATTTCAACGCCTTCTTCTACAACTTCGGCTCTTAAATCCCGAATTTCTAATAGTGCTGTCATCAATTTTCCTCCTCAGTCTCTTTTTTATATAAAATGATTTTATTCTTCATTTGTTTTTAAATTCTACCATATTTGTCCACTTTAAGTCAAGCATAAATTCGGTATCTTAAAAGCCTATTAAAATACCACATAATATGTAAATAATAATGAAAAGTAATTCATTAAATTCGATAAGATATAATGATCACTAAATATAATATTTACTAAAAACCCAAGGCAAAATGTGTTTTAAAGGTTAAACTATTTAAATCAAAAAGGTTTTGAAATTTTTTATTTGTGAAAGATATTTCGGTTCTGTTTTCAATAATCCTGGTATTCAATCCAAAACCCAAGCTTGATTTCCAGAAATCGTAAAACTTTTCTATACCGAAAGACAAAGGTATAAAATTAAAAATGGTAGTTTTTGCTTTGACCCCCCAATTGAACAACTTATTTTCAAAATATATTTCGCCAAAAGGTATAATATCAAAAACAAATACCGGAATCCTAAAAAAGGCAGATAAACCAAATGGATAAGAATACTCTTCTCCTGATAGCTCTACAATTCCATTCCCGTTAGAAATAGCGCCTTCTAAGGAGTCCCCTTCAAATTTTAAAGTTTCTTGATGAGGTATTTTATATGAAACATCGGCGTTTTTAATATTAATATTTTTGAGGCTAAAACCCATATATGGATTTTTAGGGTTTCCGAAAGTTATTCCTACATCAATAGAGTGTCCAGAATCTGAAAATAGTTTGTTTGTTAAAGTGCTGAAATCAAATTTTCCTATCTCTTCATTATTAAAAGGTGAATACAAATCAACATTTACATCTATTTCAAAATTAGTTGTTGCATCCTCTTTAGAAGTTGACAGTGAATACTTAATATCCGAATCTTTTGTATACACTATCGGCAGATATAGATTATACACTAATCCTAAAGTATATCCATCAAAATTATAAGAACCATAAAGACCTGTCCTAATCGAGGAATCTAAATTAAAGAGTATAGTTCCATTATATTGTTCGTCAATCTCATTTCCTTCAGCAATAAGACTAATTAATTCATTTGGAACTATTATATTGGATTTCAAATTACCGCTTGTAACAAAACCAAAGCCAAAATTAAATATTTTTATCACAAAATGACCATCCAGGTCGTCTATTGTATCAATTAAAAAATCGTCTCCATTCAAGGTTTTATTTATCTCATTGAAATCTAAAGTAATCTTTTCTGAATTGAATAAACTCAATATTTCAGTACCTTTATAAAGATTTTGATAAATTAATATATTAGGAGATATTTCTAATTCAAACAAATCTCTTTTTCCCGTTGATTCTAACAAAGCAGGATTCAAATAACTATCAAATGATCTTAAAGGATCTGAAAACATTATAACGGTGATAATTGTCACTATTATGAAAACAATCAAAAATCTTTTCATAGTAGATCCCCTCTCTTAAAATTTTAAAGTTCAATAGGAATGTTAATATCTATTCCAAAATCAAACCAAATAATAAATTCTACTTCTCCATCTAAATTTAATTCATAAATAAA
>NZ_DAOPSE010000030.1:0-17699 GCF_035349255.1 Defluviitoga sp.
AGCCCTATACTCACCACTGTTTTAAAATTTCCAAATAGATATAAAATATTAAAACTAGGAGGTGTAATCGTTGACTTTATATGATAGACAAAACATTGTTAAAGATTTGACAATTAAAACCGATTCAAAAATAGTTTTTTTAGTTATGGACGGCCTTGGAGATTTACCAAACGAAGAAGGCAAAACTCCATTACAAGCAGCTAATAAACCGATTATGGATTCTTTGGCAAAAGATAGTGAGTTAGGCCAAAGTATCGTTGTTTTTCAGGGGATAACTCCTGGAAGCGGACCTGGTCATCTTTCACTTTTTGGTTATGATCCAATAAAATATAAAATAGGTCGTGGCATCTTAGAAGCACTAGGTTTGGACGTAGAAGTTGGCCCCAAAGATGTAGTAGCTAGGGCAAATTTTGCTACCATAAAAGATGGTATTATCGTTGATAGAAGAGCTGGTAGACCTTCTACAGAAGAATCTAAAAAAGTTGTAGAATTATTATCAGAAAAAATTAAACAGATCGACGATGTTAAAATCACATTTTATCCAGGAAAAGAACACAGGTTCGTAGTAAAATTTTCAGGTGAAGGATTATTTGATGAGGTTTCTGATGCTGATCCTCAAAAAGAAGGACTACCCATGGAATGGCCAAAGTCTTTAAATCCCGATTCGGAAAAAATGGCAAATATAGCTAACAAACTATTAAAAGAGATATGCGAAGTACTTAAAGATCAACCAAAAATGAATTTTGCACTATTAAGAGGATTCTCAAGGCATCCAAAATTACCTACCTTTAAAGAAATATACAAGCTAGACGCTGGAGCAATTGCAACATATCCAATGTACAGAGGGTTGGCAAAATTAGTAGGAATGGAAGTTGTAAAAACCGGGGAAACGATCGAAGATGAAATTGAAACCTTAAAGGCTAACTGGAATAAATATGATTTTTTCTTTGTCCACATAAAAAAGACTGATTCATATGGGGAAGATGGTAATTTTAATGAAAAAGTGAAAGTTATTGAAAATACTGACAGAGTATTACAAGACATATTAGATTTAAAACCTGATGTTTTAATTATTACAGGAGATCATTCAACTCCAGTACCTTTGAAATCCCACAGCTGGCATCCAGTTCCAGTACTACTACACTCAAAATATGTCAGAAAAGGGCTATCAAAAACATTTGATGAATTTGAATGTGCTCGAGGAGTACTAGGTACTATATATGCATTAGATCTATTGCCATTAGCAATGGCCCACGCTGGAAAACTTGAAAAATACGGAGCATAATAATAGCGGGCTATAAGCCCGCTTTTTATTTAGATTTATAATATCTTTCTAAAATTTGTATTCAAAAGGTTTATACTGTTCTAACCCGCAATCCTCTGAAAAGACTTTTATCTTTAAATTTTGATCAGATAAAAAAATAATTTTATCTCTTAAAATATCTACTTTTAACTTAGCTCCTCTCCAAGTTACCTTAAAAGACAGTTCTTCCCATTGTTCAGGTAGCCAAGGTTTAAAGTTTAAAACACCTTCTTCATCGACACTTAAACCACCAAATCCAAAAACCACACATTGCCAAGAACCTCCTGTCGATGCTGCGTGTAAACCATATTCTGAATTCCCTTGATTATCTTCTAAATCTGTCATCACAGTTTTAATGAAATACTCGTAAGCGTTATGAGTATCGCCTACCTTCAAACCCATTATTGAGTACATAGAAGGGCTCAAAGATGATTTATGCATTGTCCGTTTTTCATAATATTCATAATTTATTTTTTTGGTTTCATCATCAAACTCGTCTTCTAACAATAGTAACAACATTACAACGTCTGCTTGCTTAACAAGTTGGGTTTTATTCAATTTATCTAGTTCTACTCCTTTGGGCCAAACTGGCATTCTATTTTTATCCCATTCTGTGATTATATAATCCTTAAGATTAAAATACCCTTCGAATTGTTCTATCAACTTTGTTCCATTGTATCTTGGTATATAAATTTTGTCGGAAATATTATTCCATCTAATGAAATCCTTCTCTGATAAACCTAAATCAACACACAATCTTTCGTACTTAATAGGGTCTTTTTCTTTTAGCAACTTGGAGATTTCAAATGCCTTAGACAAATTCCATTTTGCCATGTAATTTGTGTACGCATTATTGTTTACATGTTCATGAAATTCATCTGGCCCTATAACCCCCTTAATCTCGTATCTATCCTTTTGATAATTATATTCTACGCGCGACTCCCAGAATTTGGCAGTTTCAAAAAAGATTTCCGCTCCATAATCTATCATAAATTGTTCATCATTTGTGGCCCTAAAATAATCCCAATAAGCAAATGCCACGTCAGCAGTTATGTGAATTTCCTCATCACCAGTCCATATTCTTACTGGATCACCTAAATAGTCTTTTCCCCATTTAGGTGTAGTTTCCAATCCATCATCTGTGGACTCCCAAGCAAACTGAGTACCTTTGTAGCCATTTAGCATGGCATTCTTTCTTGCACCATCTGATGTGTTGTATCTATATAGCAGAAGGGATTTCGCTGTTTCTGGTTGTGTATATATAAAAAATGGTAACATATAAATTTCTGTGTCCCAAAAAATGTGACCTTTATACCCCTCTCCATGTAACCCTTTTGCTGGTATACTAACTCTTGGATCATCTTTATTCGCACAAGAAACCAAATGGAATACATTGAATCTAATACCCAATTGAGCTTTTTCATCGCCTTTTATCTCAATATCTATATTTTCCCAAATCTTATCCCATTGCTCGATATGTTTTTTTAACTCGTCTTCATATCCAACAAAGGCAAAATTATTTAATTCTTTTTCAGTAAATTCATCTAAGTTAGAAATATTATCTCTTGAAGTAAAGGTAACTCCATACTTATAGATAGTATAAACTTGATTTTCCTTGATGTTTAATTCATATAATTCTTTAACTTGTTCTCCTAAAACAACAAATTTTCTATTAGTTAATAAATTCTCACTTTCTCTAAAGCATCTAATTGTTGTGGATTCAACCACAGATATCTTTTTGTCTTTTGTTACTGTTCTTAATGAAATCCCTGGTTTTAAATCTTTCATTTTTTCAACATAATAATGTCTCACCTCATTGTAAGGGTCATTTGCTGAGTTAGTTACTGTCCCATCGATAATATTTTCTATGACAAGCTTTCCTGAAAAATTTTTTGGTTTGATCTGATATTTAGCCCCCCATCTGTGTAAATTATTTTTACTAACGAACCTTTCAGAAAATACCTCAACGATCTTTCCAGATTCAAGTTCTAATTCAAAGTTTGTATTCAAAACAGCCTTTTTCATATTTAAATTTCTTTCATATTTTATAATTCTTCCTTCATCTAGATTAATCTTTTCTCCGTTAATATAAAATTTAATTGCCAATGGATCAGGATTATTCACTATTTCTTGAATCTGAGCCTCAGATTTATCATAAATCCCCGCAATAAAATTACCTTTCCATCCATAATTTGAAAATTCATTAAATCCTCTTAACCCTCTATAACCGTTTGCTAGAGTGAAAATTGTTTCTTTCTTTTTGTTTTCTTTTCGATTATAATTGTTTTGTTTGATTTCCCAAAGATTCAAATTATTCTCCCTCCTATTTATCTCATGATTTTTATCCGAAAGACATTATAAATTATATATAATGCTCAAATCCAATCCTTCGAAACTTTGAATCACAGTATGTGCATCTTTTAATATATCAGGATCTCCAACACCTATTACCTTCATTCCTACTCTTTTGGCAGCTTCTACTCCTGCAACTGCATCTTCAAATACGACACACTCATTAGGTTGAACTTTTAGATATTCGGCAGCCTTCAAAAAAATTTCAGGATCTGGTTTGGCTTTACTTATCATTGTTCCATCGATTATAACATCAAACTTTTTCTCTAAATCTAACCTTTCTAAAATAATTCTTGTATTTTTGCTTGCAGACGCTATTGCCGTTTTTATATTGTTCTCTCTCAAAATATCAATAAAGGCTTCGACACCCGGAAAAATCTCGCTTTTGCCCATTCTACTAATATATTCGACATACCATTTGTTCTTTTTTTCAGCTAAAACTTCTTTTTCTTTTTCATCAAGCTTTAAATTTCCTAACTCAAGAATTATTTCTAAACTTTGCATTCTACTTACACCTTTTAATCTCTCGTTATCCTCTAGAGTAAAATTTATGCCTAACTCATCAGCCAATTTTTTCCACGCTAGATAATGATATTTGGCAGTATCAACTATAACTCCATCTAAATCAAATATACAAGCTTTAATCAAAGATAAACCCTCCTTGCCATAAAGTTTTAGACACTTTAGAACTTTTGAAACTTAAAATTAATTTTTGGCGTAGAGATGTTCATTTTTATACTTAAATTCATTCAAACAGTGATTTATTTGTATATACAACCAATTTAGGCATCTTAAAACTTGATTAAAACGATGTACCAAGGATAATCTAATTTTGCATCAACTAAAAAACTGCAAGCTAGATTTCCAAACCTTCAAGACGCTTACTTAGAACGTCTCTACGATTAAAAAACACCAGTGATATACGAATTACAGAACAATAAATTAATCTTTGTTTATTCCAGGTTAACAATTGATAACAAATTTTATTACATACTAATAAATTAGTAGGAACGATTTCATTTCAAAATATTTTATATATAGTTATAAACATATTATTAACCTTTGACTGCTACGGCTCTCCCTGTTTCAACAAATTGATTTTGAAACGAAAGAAAAATAATGATCATCGGGATTGTCATGATTATAGTTGCAGCCATCATATAAGGCCAAAAAGTATAATATGAGGTCTTAAAAAAGTTCAATCCTAAGGTCAATGTATACATTTCTTTTCGGGAGGTAATAATCAGCGGCCATTGAAAATCATTCCAAGCTCCTAAAAAAGTATAAATTGCTAAAGCACCGATTGCAGGTCTAGCGTTGGGCAAGACTATCCTAAAAAATGTCCCAAAAACTCCTGCTCCATCGATCCTTGCAGCCTCTTCTAATTCTTTAGGAAAATTCATGAAAAACTGTCTCATTAAAAATAAGCCAAATATATTTGCCAATTTCGGGAAAACCATACCAGAATAAGTATTAACAAGACCCCAATTTACCATAAGTGTATACTGAGGTATCATAGTAACCTGTCCTGGAATCATCATCGTGCCTAAGAAAAGAGTGAACCAAAATTCTTTAAGCGGGAATCGTAACCTCGCAAAAGCGTAACCACCTAGCGTTCCTATTAATATGTTGCCAATAGTCACCAAACCAGCATAAATGAGCGTATTTAAAAACCACCTTGAGTATAATGGAACAACTTCAAAAACTTTTACATAGTTTTTTAAAGTTAAAGGGGCACCAAATGCCTTAGGAGGTATTTCAAATAATCTAATTTTAGGTGGCCAACTCATCACATCGGTTCCCTTCTTAATTCCATTTTCATCAAAATAAGTAAGGGGTACAAAAGAAACTAAAGCAGCCCATAGAAAAGGAAAAAGAGAAATTAAGGTATATGCAATTAAAATAATATATGAAACAATTCTGGCAGCTTTCCATTTGCTTTTAGTCATTTACTTTCACCTCAATATTCCTCGGGAATATATTTTCTCTGCAAGAACGTTATAAGCAAAATAATGCCAAAAAGTATAATTGCCAAAGAAGAAGCATATCCCATGTTCCCATATTCAAATGCATTTTTATATATGTAAAAAGAAATAGTGATGTTTCTCATATTGTTTATCAAAAAATAAATCTGATCAAATACCTGCATACAACCAATAGTTCCCATTACTATGACAAATAATATTTGTGGTCTTAACAAAGGTAAAGTAATTTTCCAAAATTTTTGTGTGCCTGACGCACCATCAATATCCGCAGCCTCATACAAAGTAGAAGGTATATCTTGTAATCCTGCTAAAAATGTAACCATAAAATATCCTGCTGTCGACCAAATATTCATTAACATTATTGCAAATAATGCAGTATTGGGATTATTAAGCCAATCTACTGGCTGAAACCCAAAACCACCAAAAAGTGCAACAAGAATTCTATTTAGAATTCCTGGTCTTGAATAAATTAACCAAAAGATCATAGAAATTGCCGCTGAGGATGTTATAGCCGGTAGAAAAAAAACCACTTTATAAAATTTAACTCCTTTAACCTTTAAATTAGCAGCAACTGCTAGAAGAACAGCCAAAAAAGTTTGAACAGGAACTACTATTGCTGTATAAAGCAAGGTATTTACTAAAGAAATTCTTACATATTCATCTTTAAACAACCTTTTAAAATTATCAAAACCTACTAACTGAGGTGTATATTTTTTAAAAAGATTCTTTTTCTTAGCCATATACGTTGTCATAAACTCCGATGTTGTCAAGATCTTATTTAATTTACCATCTACAAAATCTTCTAAAAGTTTTTCAACCTCAAAATATTCTGCAACTGCTTGTTTTTGCTCTTCATTTAAATTTAAACCAACATCATATTGGACAAATGAAAAAAGATCAAAGCTATCTTTTATTTCATCCACAGACCGGACCTCG
Source organism: Defluviitoga sp. (assembly GCF_035349255.1). Classification (NCBI taxonomy): domain Bacteria; kingdom Thermotogati; phylum Thermotogota; class Thermotogae; order Petrotogales; family Petrotogaceae; genus Defluviitoga; species Defluviitoga sp. The sequence continues at coordinate 6,577 of NZ_DAOPSE010000030.1, forward strand.
TCTTGAAACATTCCTACATGAAATTCAATACTCTCTTGAGGATTAAAGGGATATTTAAATTTCTGTGTTTCTAAAGGATTGTAATTAGTAAAACTATAGTAAAATACCATAATTATAGGATAAATTGTAAATAATAGTACAATGATTATTACTGGTGAAGCAAATACATAACCAAATATAGCTTCTTTTGTTCTATGCTTCATTTTTTTCACCTCTTTTTAAATAATGATGAGGGTATGACCCTCATCATTATTTCGTTACATATACGATATGTTTCAAAAATTGAAAGCAAAATTTTTTATTTTATGGTTTTACCCAAACATCATAATTTTTTTCTATGGTATCGACAGCTTTTTCAATGGTGATTCTACCAGCAAAGAGGTCATTCAATAAAGAATTTATATAATCGTCTGCCTTTGCAAATATACCTGTAGGAGTTGGAACTCTCCAAGGATAACCAAATGCCACTGAATCATAGAATACTTTTTTCATTGGGTCCGTGTCTTTTGAAGCTATACTTTGTCTTGAACCAAGAACTCCTGCTTTTTGTACAAATATTTCTTGACCTTCTGTAACCAAAAATTTCAAAACTTCCCATGCTTCATTTTTATGTGGCGATTGTCTATTCATGCTCCAAGCAACTGTATATATCATTGAGGACTTTTCCACTAATCCGGGTAATTCTACTATTCCTGTCTTGGTCTCAACATTTGGAAATTCCTCTCTTATATAACCTAATGCCCAAGGTCCTTCCATAACCATAGCTGTTAATTCTTTTGCGTAGGCGTCGCCTAACCAACCAGCTCCCAAAGTAGTTGGTAATAAAGCAACCTCATACTTAGAAGCCAAGTCTATATAAAATTTTAGTGCTGCAACTGCTTCTTTTTCTGTCAAGGCTGTCGATAAATCTTCTTTTACCAATCTTCCACCAAAACTATGAATCACAGGTATCAATCTATTAAAGTCTGCTGCTAGAGACATAGGAGTTTCATATCCTCTTTCTTTGAGCAAAGTAGCTTTGTACAGTAAGTCGAACCAGGTGTCATTACTTGTCGGATATGCAACTTCATATTTGTCGAATATCTCTTTGTTATAAAAAAGAGCTAGTGTAGAAAAATCTTTTGCAATTCCATAAACTCTATCGTTAAAAGTGAAAGCTTCGACCAAATTTGGATAAAAATCATCAATATCAAACTTATCTCTTGAAATATAAAGATCTAGTTGTTGTAATACGTTGGCTCTTGCTAATTCTTCAAAAACATAAATATCTACATAAAACAAGTCTGGGCCTTGACCTCCTGATAATCTGGTCATCAATGTTTGTTTGTAATCTCCAGCAATTGGATCCCATCTAACTTGTATATCTTGATGAGAAGCATTAAATTTTTGAACAATTTCACTAATTGCTGCTTCCTCTGCTGGATTGCCTGGCCAACCCGTGATGGTTATAGTCACAACTGAAAAAGATGAAACTACCAATAAAATCATTAAAACAGACAATACTAACTTTTTCATGTAACTCTACCTCCTTTATAAAATGTAGTTTTAGACACTTTAGAACTTTTGAAACTTAAAATTAATTTTTGGCGTAGAGATGTTCATTTTTATACTTAAATTCATTCAAACAGTGATTTATTTGTATATACAACCAATTTAGGCATCTTAAAACTTGATTAAAACGATGTACCAAGGATAATCTAATTTTGCATCAACTAAAAAACTGCAAGCTAGATTTCCAAACCTTCAAGACGCTTACTTAGAACGTCTCTACGATCGGGAAAATTAAACGTAAGCCCTTTACTTAAAATACCTTTTGCTAAAATTTAAAGTACTTTGCCTTTTAACCAATTTTGATGGAACTACTAACGAAACTACTTCTTCGCCATTAACCATTTTATCCAAAGCTTGAGCCGCGCTATAACCTATCTTAATAATATTCTGATCTACAGTGGTCAATCCCACGACTTCGGAAAGGGGGATATTGTCATAACCAATTATTGGAACCTCAATACCAAATCTCTTCAAAAACTTTATAGCCGCATAAGCCATTGTATCTGAAGCACAAAATATTCCATCGTAATCAAAACCTTTTTTTAATATCGACTTCAAAATTTCAACAGTCTTTTCTTCATCAAAATCTCCATAAACTACATCCACAGAAACATTTAAATCATTTGAAGCACTCTCTACTCCTCTTAATCTCTGCTCAGAAACTGGTATTCCTTCATTTCCACTGATATAAAGTACTCTTTTACATCTTAGTTCTTCTAAATGCTTTATTGCCATATAAGCCCCCGAAACGTTGTCACTGTCAACATAAACAAAATCATTTTCATCATTTCTACCGATTACCACAAATGGAAACTTTTTTTGGTTTAGAAATTTTATTCTTTCATCATTTTTTCTTAAATCCAATAGAATAAACCCATCTATTATTTTGCTTTGAATAACACTATCGTAATATTCGACAATGTCAGAAGATTCATGTATGTCAACGATTAACTTGAGTCCTTTTTTAGAAAGATAATTTAAAACACCTTTCAAAAATTTAGTTGAATAGGTATCTTCGAGTACCTTTCCTCCTTTCACAGAAAAGATGATTCCATATATGCCTGTTTTCTTTCTTCTTAAAGAGGTAGCTATTTTATCAGGTTGGTAATTATACTTTTCTATAACTTCCATTACCTTTTCTCTGGTTTCCTGGCTAACTTTATCTGATCCATTTAATACCCTAGAAACGGTCGCAACGGAAACATTAGCTTTTTCTGCAATATCTTTAATTTTAAGACTCATAAAATTGCACCCCTTTTAATAAAGAATTTTTAAATTTTCTCTTCTACAGAAAATTCACGCGTCAAAGCTTCATCTAATCAATGTTTTTATATATTTTTACAAATATTTTTTATTTTAACGAAAGGTAGAAGACTATCGCATGCTAAAAACTTAACCTCAAAATCTTACCCTTAAAAGCTCTCTTTATGTAATCGATTACATTAAAACTGAAAATTTTCAAAAAATCTAGTAGAATCTTCATATTTGTTCTTGAAAGGCATTTTTACTTAAATTGTGGGGAGAATTATGAAATATCAAACGAAGTATTAGTTAATAGAAAAGGTTTAATTGAATTCAATATATGTAATCGATTACATATATTATATAATTTAAATTCTTAAAAAAGAAATCCGATTATTGTCATTTATTTTCGATTAGAAGCAAATATATACATTTATGTTAATATTTCTTGGTTTTTCTTAATTTTTATGTAGATAAATGATTATTTTGTTAATTTATCTACATAACTTGGAGATTCTTCATCTACTTCTGTTTCTTCTTCATCTTTACCTAGAGTCGGTTTTTCTCTTATCCATTTTAAGGCAATCTTTTCAAAGAACCGCACCGTCTTTGTCCAAATTCCTTCATTTTCAGTTAGTGGCTCAACTTTTATGGTGTAAAATTTAAAAACATTTCCGCATGCAATATCTGTAAAAAGTTGATCTCCAATCATAACTATCTCACTAGGTTTATATCCCAAATACTTTATTTTCTTTTTTATTTTAAATTTTAAAGGTTTCCTTGCCGCTGCAAGAAGGTCAACACCTAACTCATCTAAATCTGCTTCTAACGCTTTAAAACGTTTTTTTCTTCCATTGGTTGCTATTAAAATATAAAACCCCATTTCTTTGAGCCTTATAAGCAAATCTGTAGCTTCTGGGGTTAAGAAATCCTTATGGTATTCATTTAAGGTATTATCAAAATCAAATATTAGCATCTTGTATCCATTCTCTTTTAACTGCTCATAATCAATATCAAAAACTGTTTCTTTAAACTCATTAGGTCCAGCTAAATCTATAAGTCTAAAGAACCAGCCGATAGTATAAAAAAACACATTATAAGCAAACTTTGAAAAGGCTGCGACAAACTTCTTGAACTTACTTTCTAGTCCATAAGTATAAGGATTTATTAATATTGTATACAAACCTAATTTGTTTCCAGCGCTTATATCTGTGATAAACAAATCTCCTATAATTACAGTTTCAGATTCTTTTGAGTCCAATTCTTCCAAGACTTCTTTTAATTTTTTAGTGTCGGGTTTTTTCATGCTTGTGTAAACTTTAACTTTTCCATCAGTTAATTCTTCTATAATTTTAACTTTTTCTCTTTTTGTATTTGTCACAATTGCTACTTTAAAACCTTGTTCTATCAAACTATCAAAAAGCTTTAAAGTTTTATCAGTTATATTATCATCTCGCCACCCAGTAATTGTAAAATCATAATCCATAAGAATAGTTGTGAAACCAAGTTTTTTTAGATTCTCATAGTCTACAGAATATATATCTGGGCTATGTTCTCTAGGGATGGGGATATACTTAAATAAGCCCGTCATGCGGTTCAACACCTACAACCTCCAATTTTATGTCTGAATTTTCCAAAGAGTTAAGTAAGACAAGAGCTTCCTCCAAAAAGCCGGCAGGAACAATTATCTTAAAATATCCATTTTTTTGCTTTTTTCTCACATTCATTATATGTGCCTCAGCTTCCACCATGTATATCAATAAATGAATATCTTCTTCTGCAATATCTATGAAGATATCAAATTCTGGAATACTGTTATCATAGGGCATCTGCTGGTCTTCCCTCCTACTTTTGAAGCTTTCTTTGTTACTGCTTCAACTTATTATAATATTTCTGCTGAAATAGTTGCTAATTCAGATCTTTCTCCCTTCTTCATCGTTATGTTTGCCGCAAGCTCTATTTCTTTAAACTTTGAAGCCGCATAAACAAGGCCGTTTGAGGAACTGTCTAAATAAGGGTTATCTATTTGATAGGGATCACCTGTTAAAACGATCTTGGTACCCTCTCCTACTCTTGTTAAGATTGTTTTAACTTCACCGGGGGTTAAGTTTTGAGCTTCGTCTACTATCATATACTGGTTAGGTATTGTTCTACCTCTTATATAAGACAGGACTTCTATCTCCATCAAATCTTTTTTTGTGAGATACTCTTCCGGTCTTTTACCTTTTCCTTTGAACAAAAAATCTAAATTGTCATAAATTGATTGTAACCATGGCCTCATTTTTTCTTCAATATTACCCGGAATGTATCCGATATCCTTTCCCATAGGAATTACTGGTTTAGATATTAACAATCTATTGTATAACTTTTTTTCTAGAATGTTATAAAGGCCTGCAGCTAGTGCTAATAGAGTCTTACCTGTACCAGCTATCCCAACCAAGGTTACAAATGGAATGTCAGGGTCTAACAAAGCATCTAAGGCAAAAACCTGCTCGGCACTTCTTGGTTTTATGCCAAAGATTTCTGTATTAAAATTTACAAAAATCTTTTCAAACAATTGTTTCTTCTTGTTGTACCTGAGTAATTTTTCTCCATATTTTAAATAGGTGTTAGGATAAAGTTCACAATCGAGATCTAACTCACTAAGAGTATAAACATCTTTCGTTTCTAAAGCCTTAGTTGGTTCATCTATTATTATGTATCCATCAGGTAACAGCTTAATATCTATCTTATCACTTAAATAATCTTGACTTTCTATTCCAAGAGCATCAGCCTTAATTCTAAGGTTTAAATCTTTACTAACAATAATTGTCTTTAAATCTTTTTCAACTTCTTTTAAGTAAAGTGCGTAATACAATATAAAATTGTCCTTTGATTCTCCCAAATAACTAGGCATTTTATATCTAGGATCGTTCTTTTCTATTGCCAATATTTTCAACGTTCCTTCATTTGGTAATTTGACCCCTTTTTGGAGAGACATCTTCTCTCTTAAACCATCCAGTATTCTTGCCACTTCTCGTGCTGATTTGGCAACTTTATCACTTCTTGTTTTAAGCTTATCGATCTCTTCTATAACAGGGAAAGGTATAATTAAATTGTTATCTTCAAATTTAAATATACAATATGGATCGTGAATTAATACGTTTGTATCTAATATATAATTTTTAACCAAGATTAATCACCCCATTTTCGAATGAAGCTTTCTAGAGCTTTTAGAGAAAAAAGCTTAATATACTTTTGAAACAACCGTGCTGTCGCTAAAGCATCATCCCAAGCCCTATGAAAATTTTTAACACCTAAATTAAATTTTTTTGAAAGATATTCAAGATTGTATGGGCCGCTCTCTAAAAAATATTTTGATACTTCTAAAGTATCAATATAATAGTTATCTATGGAGAACATCCCACTTTCTTTTGCAGCCATATCTAAAAATCTAAAATCCATCTTAGAGTTGTGAGATACTAATATCGCATCATCAACATACTCTTTAAATCTGGGAAAAACTTCCAGCAATGTGGGTGCTTCAGACACATCTTCGTTGTTTAATTTATGAAATCTTGACACCTCTCCAGGTATATAAATCATTGGGTTAACCAAAGTATGAAAAGAATACTTGAATTTAATCTTTTTGTTAAAGATAGGTATAGCCGCAATTTCTATAATTCTATCGCCTAACTCTGGATGTAACCCAGTTGTTTCCAAATCAAAAGCCAAAAAAACTTTGTTTTGTATTTCAAGCATATGCTTCCCTCCGTATCATAAATTATACCATGATTAACTTTTAATTTTTCTCTTGATTTATACGGTCATTTTAAGGTATAATAAATAATGAGTATAGCGTCTGTAGCTCAATTGGATAGAGCGTCGGACTTCGGATCCGAAGGTTGTGGGTTCGAATCCCACCAGATGCGCCATTCAGTCCTAAACAAGTCAAAGTTAAAATCAAAACATCACAAGGAGGTATCGTTCATGGCAGAGATAGAAGTACTTAAGGTAGCTGCGAACTCAAAACCTGTTGCAGTTGCAGGGGCTCTTGCCGCTATTATCAGGGAGAAGGGAGTCGCTGAATTGCAAGCGATTGGTGCTGGTGCGGTTAACCAAGCAGTAAAGGCAATAGCTATAGCAAGAGGATATGTTGCACCAAGTGGTATCGATCTAGTATGTGTACCTGCTTTTGCAGACGTAGAAATTGAAGGAGAAGAAAGAACTGCAATTAAATTTCTAGTGAAACCTAAGGAGTAAAAAAGAGGCTGAAAAGCCTCTTTTTTATTCTAAATTCATATAATTGCCATCTTATATTTTCTTAACAGAGTCTCTAACAACAATTTCTGTAGGTAAGATTATTCTTCTTTTAACCCTGCTTTCCTTTTTACCCTCTAATTTTTCTACCATAAGTTTGGCAGCATTCAATCCCATTTCATACATAGGCTGACATATTGTAGTCAATGAGGGATGTAAATATCGCGCAAAAGGAGAATCGTCAAATCCAACAACGGAAACATCATCTGGGCACGAATAACCCGCTTCCTTCAAAGCTTTCAGGCCACCTAAAGCAACCCAATCGTTAACAAAAAATACTGCGGTAAAGTCCTTTCCGTTCTTTTTAAGATACTGTTTTATTGATGTGTATCCCGATTGAGCGTCAAATGCAGCAGGGATGAAAATCACTTCAAAATCTTTATTTTTCTGTGCAAAATCCTGAAAAGCCCTTTTTCTCTCTAGTGCAGAATAGATCTTCTGAGGCCCTTCTACATGAGCTACTCTTCTGTGACCCATGTCATATAAATATTGCGCTATCTTTAAGGTCGAATTGTAATTTTCTATTGTTATAATGTCTATTTTCAAATCGGAATGATCCCTGTCTAATGCAACAACGGGTATTCCGGTGGTAACAAATTTTTCCAAGTATTCTTCATCATCATATGTTGTACATGCTATAATACCATCTACTTTTCTGCCGAAAAATTCATCTAACGCCTCTTTCTCTTTTTCAATAGAATTTCTAAAGGTAGAAAGAAACATTTCTATATGGCTTTTTATTAAAACCTCTTCAATACCCTCAGCAATTGTTCCATAGTAATAGCCAAATAAATCTGGTACAAGCACTCCAACAACCTTGTACGAACTACCTTTCATGCTATCGCTTCTTTTGTAGTTCAACTCCTTTACAGCTTTTAACACTTTCTTTCTGGTTTCTGGCGATACGTTGTCACTTCCGTTTAAAACTCTTGAAACAGTTGCTATAGAATATCCAGAAACCCGCGAAACATCTCTAATTGTTGCCATTATGTATCACCCATTCCTAAAATAGATTTTCATAAGGTTTTAAATCGAGTTCTCCTTGAATTATTTCAATAAGAATACCGTCTGGATCTTTGAAGAAGGCTATTCTGACACCGCCTTCCGCATCAGTTGGTTCCATGGAGAACTCAACACCTTTGTCACTTAAATATCTGTAAGTTTCATCAACATTAGCTACTTTGTAAGCAAAATGTTTAATACCTATATTTTTGTCGTTGTATGTTGTTATTGGTTCACCTTTCTCTGAAAAATTAAACAATTCAAGAATTTTATTGTTTCCCATATCTAGATAAACTATTATAAAATTTCCATTATCTTGAATTAGCTGTCCCAGTACTTTAAAGCCTAAAATATCCCTATAAAACTCAATTGATTGCTGTAAATCTGAAACAGTGATTGCAAGATGGTCAAATTGAAATTTCAAATACATCACTTCCTTTGTTAAACTTGTTAAACTTTAGGTCGTAAACAAATTGTATATGAAAATCTCTAAAACTGAAATATAGACTTTCTATTCACATATCTACATTTTAAACCTTTTAACCAAAGCTTCTAATTCAGATGATAATTCACTTAACTCTTTTGCACTCTCGTTTATCTCTACTGATTGACTTAGTTGTCTGTCTATTACCTTTCTTGAATTCTCTAGTTGTTCACTTATCTCTGATACCGCCCTTGCTACTCTCTCTATCGCTGAACTCATCTCTTGGGCACTCGCACTTTGTTCTTCTGCACTCGCTGTCATGTTTTCTATTCCTTGATTCATCTTCTCTATTCTTTCTCTTATGTTGGTAAAACTTTGAAGGACATTTACCATCTTTTCATTCACTTCTTCTATCGTTTCTACTACTTTGTTCGTTGAGTCGTTCACTTTCTTTGTGCCTTGCGTTATGTTTGCTAGTATCTGACTTATTTCTTCTGTCGCGTTTCTCGACTCTTCTGCTAACTTCCTTATCTCATCTGCTACTACTACCGCAAAGCCTCTTCCTGCTTCTCCTGCCCTCGCAGCTTCTATCGCCGCGTTTAACGCTAACAAGTTCGTTTGTTCAGTTATTGAGTTTATCGTTTCTACTATGCTTTGGACATCTTTCGCATTCGTCGCTAGTTGGGTCACTTCTTTTTGGCTTTCTTTTGTCCTTTCTACCGCTTCTTTTACTATCTCACTTATGCTTATTATTGTTTGACTTCCTTCTTGCGCTGCCTTATTTGTCTTTTCTGCTTCTTCACTTAACCTTTGGGCATCTCGAGATACTCCTTGTGCTGCTCTTGCTACTTCATCTACTCCTGAGGTTACTTCTTCTACATTTCCTGCTGTCTCTTCTGCATAGGTCTGTATCGTATCCATTTGTCGTTTTAATTCTTCTGAGTTTTCTCTACTTTCTTGAGAGGTCTTGGTTAAATTAACTGATGATTTTTGTACTTTGTCTGAAGCTTCTCTTATCGAGCCCATTGAGTTCCTTAGTTCTTTACTCATCTCTGATAGAGCTAATGCCATCTGTCCTATTTCGTCTTTACTCTTCACTTGAAAGTCTACTGTTAAATCTCCTTCTTTGAATTGGTTTATCTTGTTTCTTAATTCAAGTAATGGTTTGGTTATACTTCGTATTAGATATATGACCATAATTATTGCAACTACAAAGGCTAATACCGTTAATATTATTGTTAGTAGAATAGATTTGTTGTTTTTTTCAATGAGTTGGGGACCAAGTGTGTCTTGTTGTTCTTTTAGCTGAGCCCTTTGGTCTTCTAAAAGACTTAGTATTTCAACTCTTAATTGTTCCATTTCTTGGATTATTGGTTCCTGGGATTCGATTGTTGTAACTAACTCTTTAAACTCGCTTTCCAAATTTTCTATACTATCCATTAATTGGAAAAAGGCATCTCTGAGTTCATCATTTGTTAATCCAAACTCCACAAACGCCAAATTATTTTTAAAGTTTGAAAAGATATTCAATACACTAGTTTTGTCACTAGATGACTTGGTTGAAAAATAATTTTTAACAGCCTCGTTTATGGTATTTACAGTCTCAATAGGATTTTGTGGAAGCAATGAAAATGCTAATACACTGTATTTTTTACATAGGCTATCAAAACTTGATAGCTCTTCTTTAATCATTTCCGCCTTGTGGTTAAAATCGTGTAGGAGTTTATTAGCCTTATTATACAATTCAACAATTCTATCGAAATCGTTGTCATATTTACTAATTAATTCTTTAACAATAATTATATCAGTGGTTTCTACTGAGCTTTCACTTAATTTATCTATATATTCGCCAATAAAAGATAAATTCTTTTTAAAAGACTCTTCAAAGCTCTTTTCATAAACTACAAGATAATCTTTAAAGTCAAGGGATGCTTCAAGAAATGTTGTTTCTACTTGTGTAAAATTGTTTACATCATCAGATAACTTTTTATACGTTTCAAGCCCGTTATTGGAATTGTTAAGGGAAATAATATTAAAAACAATGGATAATCCAAATAATATAAATATTATCACAATAATATTTATTATTCTTCTACTAACTGATCTATTCTTCATATAACCGGCCCCCTAATTTTGTATTTTGTGCATTCCTTAAGGTATTTCTAGAAGTGCAAACTCTACAAAAATGAAAAGATAAAAACTAGTTTTTTCTAACTATAATCTTTAAAAAAGCGGTAGCAGGAGGGCTTGTCCCGAGAAAGACTGCGCCCTAACCCTGCTTTCAAAACAAAATCAAAATCTTCTTCTATATTTATATGTTATAAAAAATCAAAAGCACTTTTTACAACTACTTCTCCTTCTACATTCTTTAACATCTTTGTTTTTCCAGGAAATAGTGAAAAGAAATTATCTCCAGCGTAATTTTCTCCATCAACTCTCACATTCACGCCAATTGCAGGTTTTTGACATTTCAATATTAAATTTTTATCTTCAAGTTTATGAGTTATATGTGGATTATCTAACTTGTTGATTCTTAAATCTGCAAAGATGTCATGATTTTCAATGACGTCATCATCTTTCTTAACAGCAATATAGCCTACAGATT
>NZ_DAOPSE010000031.1:0-16062 GCF_035349255.1 Defluviitoga sp.
AATATGTAAGTCTTAATGGCCATTATGGATGTAGCTTTAGTTTTCATGATTTTAAAGCGCCAAAAATCTTCAATAAACTAAAAAATTCAAATAGGAACGAAAACACACTACAACTTATAGACTATATTTTTGTAAAAAATTCTATAAAAGTTATAAATCATGGGATTTTGCCAGATAATTGTGACGGTATTTTTCCATCCGATCATATGCCTGTTATAGCTGATTTAGAGATTGTGTAAAATACCCCTGCTTAACTGCAGGGGATTATTAAATGTTGATTTTAAACATCAATCAAGTATTATTGGCGCTGATAGAGACTAAACTTTAGAAGAGGAAAGACATTCTAAACATAGGATTTTGAATTTATGAAGTTTACATGAGCGGAGCCCTCCTCTTCACCTTCTGCATAAATACCAAAAAAAGCTAAAATTTGAAGCATAAATAGAATTAAAGTTTCAGAATTTTTAAAGTGGATATTAATTTCATATTAGGAGGAAAATTTATGATACCAGTTCCTAAAAAGATCACTTTACTTGAAAGAATTTTTAAAATGCCTGATAGTGGAAAAATTCTAGCTTCAACAGATACTTTTAAGTTGGCAGGATTAGTAAAAGACATTTTTTTTGAAAAGAAGCTGGAGATAACAACCTATAATGATGGCACAGCAAAGATTCAACTTTTTGTTGATGAAAATGTAATAAATAACCCACAAGGTTACAAAATGAGGATTACTGAATCTAAAATCACTATTGTAGGTGGATCACATCAAGGATTATTTTATGGAATTCAAACGTTAAAACAACTATTTAGAGAGCATAGATACCAAATTCCTTCGATGATAATCGAAGATGAGCCTGATTTTTACAATCGTGGATTTATGTTAGATATAAGTCGAGATAGAGTGCCTACTATGGATACTCTTAAAAGTTTAATTGATGTTTTGGCTGAACTAAAATATAATCAATTTCAACTATATACAGAACATACCTTTGCTTATACTAATCACGAAATTGTATGGAAAGACTATTCTCCTTTGACTTCTCAGGATATTCTTGAACTTGATAATTATTGTAAAGAAAGATACATAGAATTAGTTCCAAATCAAAATTCTTTTGGACATATGGAAAAATGGTTAATTCATGATGAATATAAACATTTAGCTGAAGCACCAAATGGTTTTATCAAACCTTGGGGAGAAAAGTCGGGTCCTTTTTCGATATCGCCGGCAGTTCCTGAGTCCATAGAATTTGTAAATAGTTTATTTGAGGAGCTACTGCCTAATTTTACAAGTACAAAAGTAAACATAGGTGCAGATGAGACATTTGATTTAGGCTTAGGTCGATCTAAAGAACTTTGTGAAAAGTTTGGAAAAGGAAGAATATATTTAAACTTCTTGTTTGATATATATAAAATAATTAAAAAACATAATAAAACAATGATGTTTTGGGGAGATATAATAAAAAATTATCCAGAACTTGTAAAAGATCTTCCTGACGATGTTATTTCTTTAATCTGGGGATATGAAGCTAATCATCCATTTGAAGAAGAATGCTTGTTATTTGCAGAAAAAGGATTCACATTTTATGTTTGCCCTGGTACCTCTTCTTGGAATTCCTTTATTGGAAGAAGTGATAATGCTATCGAAAATATAGAGAATGCCATTATAAATGGGAAAAATCTTGGAGCAAGTGGGATTCTTCTTACTGATTGGGGCGATAATGGTCATCCTCAACATTTGCCTTTTTCGGTTATTGGTCTAGGGTATGCTTCAACGCTTGGATGGAATCTTTCAAATAAACCTTTGGTTAAAGAGTTTTTGAAAGATTTAAATGTGCATATTTTTCAGGTTAAAGATGATATAGCACAAATATTATACACTTTAGGAAATCTTTACAAAAACGCTGGAGTTCAGATTCACAATTCAAGTCCATATTTTCTAGCGCTCTTATTTCCGGAAAGGGTTATAGGTTCCAAAGAGATGTTAGATGTGAATGTTGAAGGAGTCAATAAATCAATAATCATAGCTAAAGAAACAATGCAAGAATTATCGAAAATGAGAGATAATACTGACAAAAAAATGTTAATAGATCAAATAATAAATAATGTTGAAATGGCTATCCTAGGAATGAAAATGCTGTTACTTATTAAAGAACACACGAATATTCTAAAAATTCCAGAAAATGAGTGGAAGATATTTAAAGAAGAATTAGATCATGTAATCAATGAATACCAAAAATTGTGGTTATCTGTAAATAGACCTGGGGGATTAGAAGATAGCACAAAAAAACTTACTAAAATTTTACAACTAAGATATAAATAAATCAGGCAGAGAATTATCTCCACCTGATTTATATATGATTAAAGCCACTCTCTTTCTAAATAATGAGTATGTAATAATTGTTGTGCCTTTTCGCTTCCTGGTTTTTCTAGGTATTCGTTGTAAAGTCTTAATATATAAGGATTTTCGTGGGACTTTCTTATTATTTTAGTTCTATCTATAACATTTAATGCATCTATTCTTTTTTTGATTACTTCAAAATTACCATGGTGATAAGGTTGACCTCCTCCTCCTACACAACCGCCAGGACAGGCCATAATTTCGATTAAATGAAGATCTATTTTTTTGTCTCTAATAGCTTCCAGCAATTTTCGAGCGTTTCCTAAACCATATGCTACCCCAATTTTAATAATTTGACCGTTAATGTCTACTTCTGCAACTCTTAAAGATTCATAACCGTGTAAAGCTTGGAACTCAACCGTTCTTAATTCTCTTCCAGTTAACCACTCATATGTGGTTCTTAAAGCTGCTTCTGCAACTCCACCTGTTCTTCCAAAGATTGCAGCTGCCCCAGTCGATTCTCCAAGAGGGTTGTCGTAAGACCTTTCTGGAACAGTTGTAAAATTAATTCCTGCCTCTTTTATCATTTTTGCTAGTTCTCTAGTTGTTAATACGTAATCAACATCTTTATAATCTGGGCTGGAGTTTATTTCTTTTCGAGAAGCTTCGTATTTTTTGGCTAAGCATGGCATAATAGATACTACTGTAATATTTTTAGGTTCCAGATTAGCCTTTTGGGCATAATAACTTTTTACTATAGCACCAAACATCTGTTGAGGAGATTTTGCAGAAGAAGGCATTTCTATTAAATCCGGGAATTGGTGTTCCAAAAACTTTATCCATCCTGGACAACATGAAGTCAGCATAGGTAGAAAACCGTCGTTTTCAAGTCTTTCTTTAAATTCTGTAGCTTCTTCAATTATAGTAAGATCTGCACCAAAGTTAGTATCGAAAACCTTGTCGAATCCTAGTAATTTTAATGCACCAACTAATTTTCCAGTAGAAATAGTTCCTGGCTCAAATCCAAACTCTTCTGCCAAGGCTACTCTGACAGCAGGTGCTGTCTGAACAACAACATGCTTTTTTTCGTTTACCAAATCTTTCCATACGTAGTCAATATATGAATCCTCTTCTAATGCACCTGTTGGACATACTGCAACACACTGACCACAGAAAGTACAAGCCGTTTCTTCTAAAGGCAAATCAAAAGTAGGTTTAATAACAGCGTTGAATCCCCTCTCTACAGCTGATAAAACTCCTACTGTTTGAAAATCATTGCACATTGTTTCACATCTTCTACACATTATACATTTATTAGGATCTCTTATAATTGCTGTGGAAATATCTTGTTTGTAGTTTGTTGTTTTTCCCATGAAAGGGTTTTTCACTATATTAAGTTCAGAAGCAATTCTTTGAAGGTCGCACTCACCATTTTTTGGGCATTGCAAACAATCTTGTGGATGGTCTGATAGAAGTAATTGAATAGCAGTTCTTCTAGCTTCAACTGCTTGTCTTGAAAGTGTGTTTATTCTTAATCCTTCCGAAACTGGTGTAGTACAAGCTGGAGCTAATGATTTTCTACCTTCTATTTCAACCATACAAACTCTACACGATGAAGGTTTATTTTCTATGTTAATATCCTTTAAATTTAAATAGCACAAAGTCGGTATGTAACCACCGAATTTTTGAACTGCAGTCAAAACAGTATCATTTTCAGAAGCTTCAAACTCATCTCCATTTATATAAATTTTGGGCATCTAAATATTACCTCCTGATTAAACAATTTTAATTGCATTAAATCTACAAGTAGAATAACAAGAACCACACTTAATACATTTTGTTTGGTCTATAAAATGAGGTTTCCTCAATTCGCCACTTATAGCTTGTGTAGGGCAAACTCTTGCACAAGCAGTGCATCCTTGACAGTTTTGTGGAATAACTTCATATCTGATTAAATTCTTACAAATACCTGCAGGACATACCCTGTCTAAGATATGAGCTTTGTACTCATCTTCAAAATACTTAAAAGTAGAAAGAACAGGGTTAGGTGCTGTTTGTCCCAATCCACATAACGAAGAATTTTTTATAACATTGGAGAGAGAAATCATTCTTTCCAAGTCCTCTAAATGGGCGTTTCCAGAAGTAATTTTTTCTAATATTTCTAACAGCCTGACATTACCAATTCTACAAGTTGTGCATTTTCCACAAGATTCATCAACTGTGAATTGAAGATAAAATTTTGCCACATCTACCATACATGTATCTTCGTCCATGACAATCATTCCGCCAGATCCCATCATTGATCCTAAATTTTGAAGACTATCATAATCTATTGGTGTATCGAGATATTCAATAGGAATACAACCGCCGGAAGGTCCCCCAGTCTGGACAGCCTTAAATTTTTTGTCTCCCTTAATTCCACCACCAATATCAAAAATAATTTCCCTTAAGGTTGTTCCCATGGGAACTTCTACTAAACCAACATTTTTTACGTCTCCAGCTAAAGCGAAAACTTTTGTGCCAGGGGAATTTTTAGTACCATATTGTCTGAACCAATCTGGGCCATTAAGTATTATAGGGGCAATATTAGCGAAAGTCTCAACATTATTTATTAAAGTAGGTTTTCCCCATAAACCACTTGTAGAAGGAAATGGTGGCTTATTTCTAGGTTCGCCTCGTGATCCTTCAATCGAATGAATTAAAGCTGTTTCTTCTCCACATACAAAGGCACCAGCACCCAACCTAATTTCTATGTCAAAAGAAAAACTGGTTCCTAGAATATTTTCTCCAAGCAATCCAAATTCTTTTGCCTGACAAATAGCATTTTTTAATCTTTCAACTGCTAGAGGATATTCTGCTCTGATATAAATAATACCTTTTTTTGCTCCTACGGCATAACCTCCAATAGTCATTCCTTCAAGAACGGAATGAGGATCTCCCTCCAAAATAGATCTGTCCATAAAAGCACCAGGGTCTCCTTCGTCGGCGTTGCATATAACATATTTTTCATCGCCTTTTGCTTGCATAGTAAATTTCCATTTTAAACCAGTTGGAAAACCCCCTCCACCTCTGCCTCGTAAGTTAGAAGAAGAAATAATATCAATCACTTCTTCCCTCGTCGACTCAAGAGCTTTTGCTAGCGCTAAATAACCATCGTTTTTTAAATAATCTTCTATATTTTCCGGATTAATATTTCCAGCGTTTCGTAATACAATACGTATTTGTTCACACATTATTTTACCTCCACTTATATAACTAATTCTATTTTTGATATTATGAAATGCTAGTAGCTAATTTATTATTTAGATAAATTCTAAATTTTTAACGCAATTTGCTTTCTTTCTTCTTTTTAAAAGGGAAAGTAAGAGGGCTGCCGCCCTTGAACCCGCTTAAATTTAAAACTCAGCTTCTAAAGATTGACTACAAAACTATCTTATGAGTTTCATGGACAATAAGTTCTTTCACTATTTTTCCTTCCATTAAATGATTATAAACAATATCATGAACCTTAGATTTTGTTACAAAACCATATAATATAGGTTCTTTTCCTGGTTCATTAACTTCAACGGTAGGTTCGGCATAACAATATCCCAAGCATCCTGTTTTTATTACTTCTACGTTTTCTAGTTTAGTTTCATTAATAACTTTTAATAACTCATTAAAAGTTTCCTCTGCCCCAGAAGAGATTCCACAAGTTCCTAAGGCTACCTTCAAATAAGTAGTTTTATTTTCACTATCATTTTTTTTAAGAGTAGCTACCAAATTTCTTAATTCATCGATACTATTTAACTTAGACACAAAAGTTCCCTCCTATTTTATAAAGGTTTTAGATTAACATTTTTGAAAAAAGGTTCTTCATTGGGTAAGATTTCGCTGTGTTACATTTTAATTTCAAGGTATTATTATTCATAAAATCTATCTTCTTCTAAGGTTTTTATCTATTGATTTTCTTTACTTGTATATTCTCTAATAATTTTTCTAACATCTGAAACTTTTAGTCTCCCGTAAGTATCTTCACCAATTTTTACAACTGGAGCTAGACCACACGCACCCAAACATCTAACTGGATGAATTGAGAATAAACCATCTTCTGTAACTTCCTCTGGTTCAATATTTAAAAATTTTTTAAATTCATCATAAATTAAGTTTGCCCCCGCAACATAACAAGCGGTCCCCAGACAAATATTAATAGGATATTTTCCACGAGGTTTTGTAGAGAAAAAATTATAAAATGTAACTACTCCATATACTCTAGAGACGTGTATTTTTAGTTTCTGTGCAATGAGCTTCTGAACTTCTGTTGGAATATAACCTATATTTTCTTGTGCTTTATGAAGAATTTGAATGAGCAAGCTTTTTCTTTGTTCATCGGTATAACCCTCTACATCTATTGATTCAAGATATTCTCGGAATGTTTCTAATTTGTGTTCATAAACTTTTTCCATGAAAAGTTATCCTCCTTACTTAAAATAATAAGTTAAAAAATTCACTTAAAAAATATATAAATTTTCAAAAATTCTATCATACTTTTAAATAAAAAAGTTTAAAAAAATCTGAAAAGCTTATTACACTTTTTACTAAATATTATCTACTAAATTTTATGTATATTTCAATTGAATACAAAATTATTTTAAAATTTTTATTAATAACTATTTTTTAATAATTGATCCAAACACAACCTTTGTTTGTACTTTCCACACATTTTTCTATAAAACGCATGCCTTGAACACCATCTTCTACAGTTGGAAAATCCAAATCTGCAGAAGTTAAAATCTCACCTTGTTTTTTCTTATGAATTGCATTAACAAATTTATCATAGATTCTAGCAAAAGCTTCTACATATCCTTCTTGATGGCCACCTGGGGCAACATATTCTGTTTTTATAGAATCATTTATCTGATCGCTTCCTCGAGATATAATTTTAAATGGTTCATCGATTGTCGATAATTTTAGATAATTTGCATGTTCTTGAGACCATTCTATAGAACCTTTGGTACCGTATATACCAAAATTTAAGTTGTTTTCATGTCCAACGGCAATTTGTGATGTCCAATAGATACCTTTGGAATTATTATCATAATTTACAAGAATGGAGGCATTATCGTCAAGTCTATCTTCTTCTATGAATTTATCCATTCTAGCACATAAAGAATTTATCTTTAGACCGCTAACAAAAGATATCAAATTTTCAACATGAACTCCGATGTCTGCAACACAATTTGACAATCCAGAAATATTAGGATCTGATCTCCATTCATGACGTGGGATTTTACCCTTATAAGGAACTTTTGCCATCCATTCACTTATATACTGTGCATTTACAAATCGCACCTCACCAATTTTTCCGCTTTTTACTAGTTCTCTTGCATATCTAACCATTGAATAACCAGTATATGCATAAGAAACTGCGAAAAGTAAATCTTTTTCTTGTGCTAATTTTTGTAATTCTAATGCCTGATCCAACGTAACTGTTAAAGGTTTTTCGCACATGACATTTATTCCATTTTCCAGAAAACTTTTAGCAATCTCATAATGAGAATTGTTAGGAGTCACTATAACAACGAAATCTATTTTATCAGGTCTTTTTCCTTCTTCTTCTGCCATTTCAGCGTAATTTTTATATAATCTTTTTTCATCAAGCTTTAATTCTTTACCTGTAGCCAATGTATTTTTAATATTTCTGGAAAAAGAACCAGCTACTAATTCTGCCTTCCCATGAAGATTTAAAGCTTTTCGATGAATAGTTCCTATCTGAGATCCTCTTCCTCCACCAACCATTCCATAGATAATCTTTTTAGCCATGTTATGGCCTCCTTCAATCAAAATTTAACCCAAGAACTTCCTTTTTTAGTACTTTCTATACATTTTTCTATAAATTTCATGCCTCTTACACCAGCGATAACACTTTGAAAGTTCGAGTTATTGTTATTAATTTTCTTACCATTCTTTTTATTTATTAGATCTGTTATAAAAAGAGAATAAGTGTTTTTGAAGCCTGCATTTGTACCTTCTAAAATTTCTTCTTCTTTTTTTATTAGTTTTAGTGAATCTTCAAAGAAAATTTTTATAGTGTTTGCTTCTTGAAGATCCCATTTTAAAGTTCCTTTGGAACCATAAAGTGAAAAGTTAAAATTGTTTTTTTCTCCTATGGCTATCTGAGACATAAAATAAATTCCTCTTGAACCATCTTTAAAATTTACCATAACTATCGAATTATCTTCCAGCTTTCTTGATTTTACAAATGCATCTAATATTGCGCACAACGATTCGATTTCCTTTTCTGTTAAGTAAGAAATCATATTTTCCACATGACTTCCAATGTCAGCAGTTGTGTTAGCCAAACCACTTTGAGAAGGATCTAAACGCCACTGAGCTTGTTTATTTTCATTTTCCACAGGTTCGGCCAGCCATCCTTGAAGATACTGAGCATTTATCATTCTGATAGTTCCTATTTCGCCAGATTGAATCATTTTTTTTGCTTCTTGAATAATAGGAAAACCAGTATAAGAGTAAGTTACGCAGAATAGTAAATCCTGTTTATTTGCTAAATCTTTAAGTTCTTCGGCTTCTTTTAGAGAAGTAGTTAAAGGTTTTTCACAAACAACGTTTATTCCATTTTCTAGAAAAGCTTTAGCTATTTTGTAATGAGAGACATTTGGCGTTGCAATAACCACAAAATCTATCTTTGGCTTCTTCTTACTTTCTACTCTAATCATTTCTTGATAATCTTTGTACAGCCTTTCTCTTCTTATTTTCCACTCTTTGCCTGTCTGAAGTGTTTTCTTAAAATCTCTTGAAAAGCAACCACTAACAATTTTTGCCCTTCCATCTAGTAGGATAGCGTTTCTGTGAGATTCTCCAATCATAGAATCTATAGCTCCGCCTACCATTCCGTAGGTTAATTGAGTATCCATTGGTTTTTTCCTCCTAAGAATTGATGTTTTATACACTTTGGAAATTCAAAAATCTTTATTTTTAAAGGGTAATAATTGATGAGTTCTTTAACAAATTCGGTACTTGTACCGAGAGAAGATAAAGGGCTGCCGCCCTTATACCCGTATAAATCTAAAACCTTATTTTTGAAAATCTTTGTTTCTAAAGTGTGTATTTAGGTTAGTTTAATTATATAATATTTTATAGTGAAGGAAAAATATTTCTACTCCATTAATTTATTTTATTGATTTCATAAGGTGTTTCTTGATATACATAATAGTTTAACCAATTGCTAAACAATAAATAAGCGTGGCTTCTCCATTTTACTATTGGTTCCCCATTGGGATCATCATTAGGAAAATAATTTTTTGGAAGGGGTATATCTAGCCCTTTATTTAAATCTCTTTCATACTCTTTTTTCAAAATTACTGGATCGTATTCCGGATGGCCGGTTACAAATACTTGTCTTCCATCTACTTTTTCTATTAAGTATACTCCAGCGTCTACTGATTCAGAAATAATATTTAATTCAGTAATTGGTTCTATATCTTCTCTTTTTATTTCTGTATGTCTTGAATGAGGTGCCCAAAATATGTCATCAAAACCCCTTACCAATTTACAACTTATATCGTTTACTGAATGCTCAAAAACGCCAAATATTTTTTTATTAACAGGATATTTATTTATACCATAGTATAAATATAATCCTGCTTGGGCTCCCCAACAAAGGTGTAAAGTTGAAAAAACATTATTTTTAGACCATTTCATAACTTCTTTTAATTCTTCCCAATAATCTACTTCTTCAAAATCTAAAGTTTCAACAGGAGCGCCTGTAATAATCAATCCATCAATTTTTTTGTATTTAATTTCAGAAAACGTTGTATAAAAAGTCCTAAGGTATTCTTCTGAAGTATTTTTTGATTTGTGAGAGATCATTCTTAATAAAGAAACATTTACTTGTAAAGGTGTGTTTCCTATAAGTCTAAGGATTTGAGTTTCTGTGACAATTTTTGTGGGCATTAAGTTTAAGATTATAATTTCTAAAGGCCTAATGTCCTGATGTATAGCTCTTTCCTGAGACATTACGAAAACATTTTCTTTTTTTAATATTTCCCCAGCGGGTAGATTCGCTGGAATGTTTATGGGCATTTACTTCCATGCTCCCTTTGAGAGGTAGTAGCTTTGGTTAATGATAGGTTTATATCTTCTATTAAATCCTCTATATCTTCTAAACCCACAGATAGTCGAATCATATCCTCTGTAACGCCAGAAGCCAGCTGTTCCTCTTTAGTCAGTTGTTGGTGAGTAGTAGAAGCTGGATGAATAGCCAAAGATCTGGCATCTCCTACATTGGCAACGTGCTGAAAAAGTTCTAAATTTTCTATAAATTTTCTTCCTGCTTCTAACCCCCCCTTCAACCCGAAAGTTAAGATTCCTCCAAATCCGTTTTTCAAAAAATTCTTTGAATTATTATAAGTCTTATGATCCTCTAGTCCTGGATAATTAACCCAGTTAACCCTTGGATCATTTTGTAAATAATGAGCTATTTGTAAAGCGTTAAAACAATGCTTTTGCATCCTTAGACTTAAGGTCTCTAAGCCTTGTAATATCAAAAAGGAATTAAAAGGGCTGATTGTGCACCCTATATCTCTTAAAAATTGAGATCTAGCTTTTTGTATATAAGCGGCATTTCCAAATTTTTCGAAAAAGTTTACACCATGATATGATGGGTCTGGTTCACTTAACTCAGGAAATTTTCCATTGTTCCAATTAAAGTTACCACTGTCTACAATGATTCCACCAATACAAGTACCATGCCCGTTCATGTACTTGGTTAAAGAATGAATTACTATATCGGCGCCAAATTCAAAAGGTTTGCATAAATAAGGTGTTGCAAACGTATTATCGACAATTAACGGAATTCCATTTGTATGTGCTATTTTAGATATTTCTTCAAAATTTGGTACAGACAATTCTGGGTTGCCTATGGTTTCAACATACACTAACTTTGTTTTATTAGATATTTTTTCTTGTAAATCTTGAAGATCTGTAACATGAAAAGAATGTGTTGTTATGCCCAGTCTTCCTAATGTATTTTTAAATAGAGTGAAGGTACCTCCATATAGAGAGCTGCTGCACAAAATTTCATCTCCTGCTTTTGTAATATTTAAAACAGCGATAGTTTCAGCAGCTTGACCAGAGGCGGTAGCCAAAGCTCCTACTCCTCCCTCCAACGCGGCAACACGCTTTTCCAAAACTTCTGTAGTTGGATTTTCCATTCTTGTATAAATATTTCCACTCTCTTCTAAAGAAAAAAGTCTAACCGCATGATTGGTATCTTTAAATTTGTAAGAGGATGTTTGATAGATCGGAACAACATTTGAACCGGTTGTAAGATCTGAATTGTATCCGGCATGAATCATTAAAGTATCGAATTTGTAATTCTTTTTTGTCATATTTGTACCTCCTTAAAATTTGGTGAGGGCTACCGCCCTTTAACCCATTTAAATTAAAAACCTTATTTTAAAAATCTTTATTTCAAAATAGCATTAATTAGTTCTTTTTTACAGATTCGGTACCCGTAACAAGAAGAGTGAAGAGCTACCGCCCTTTAACCCGTTTAAATTTACAAATCATAAGTTTTTTTGAGTAATAAAAAAATAAAAACCTCTTTTTAAGATGAGAAGAGGTTTTTATTATTGTTTTTCCTCTCCTTATCTCTCAGAATTATTTCTGCAGGATTTGGCACCTTCGCATAATTTGATTTATGCAGGTTGCCGTGGCTTCATAGGGCCAGTCCCTCCACCACTCTTGATAAGGCGAAAATTATTAAATTAGGAAAATTCTAACATAATTTATAATTTTTGTCAAGTCAACTTATAAAATACGTAACAACTTAAAAAATGTTAACTTTATTTAGAAAAAGTGTTATTTTAAAATGTTATAATTACATAAAATTAATATTTCAGGTAATATAAATGTGAAAGGAGTTTTATAATGTCGTGGCTTATTCCGGTAATCATCTTTTTTGATCAGTTAACAAAAAAACTGGCAGAAACTTTTTTGATTCAAAGCCCTATAAAAATAGGTATATTTGAGTTGACTTACGTAGAGAATACTGGAGTAGCCTTTGGACTCTTTAGAGGGAAATCCTTTATACATGGAATTGTTGCAACTATAATCGCTGTATTTCTATGTTTTTTTAGAGAAAAATATTTAAAAGCTAATCATGAATACAATTTTTCTTTTGATTTAGGGATCTGTTTTATAATCAGCGGAGCTTTGGGGAATATTTTTGATAGGATTAGATTAGGGTATGTAGTAGATATTATATCGTGGCATAATTTTTCAGTGTTCAACGTTGCAGACATTTTTATAACGTGTGGTGGAATAGTCTTATTGTATCATTTAGTTCGGAGGAGTTTACATGGAAAAAATGATGTACAAAGTGAATAAAGTAGATGAACTGAAAAGATTAGACATATTTGTTTTAGAAAAATGTCCTATAAAAGTTTCTAGAAGTATAATTCAAGAATTGATAAGAAATGGAGCGGTTACAGTTAATGGAGGTATGAAAAAGACACATTATCTTGTTAAAGATGGAGACGAAGTTATTATATATCTTGATGATTTAAAAAGATTAATTAACAATAATGAACAAGTATCCATATTGCCAGAGAATATTCCTTTGGATATTTTATATGAAGATAAAGATATAATAGTTATCAACAAACCAGCAGGCCTTTTAGTACATCCAACTAATAAAATTAGAAGTGGAACTTTAGTTAATGCGTTAATGTATCACATCGAAGGTTTTGACAAAATTGGGGATGATCCAAGCCGACCGGGTATAGTTCATAGACTTGATAAAGATACTTCTGGAGTTTTAGTTGCAGCAAAAAACAATTATTCAAAAAGCAGTTTATCTGAACAATTTAAAGAAAGAAAAACAAAAAAGATATACTTAACCATTGTAAAAGGTTGTTTAAAAGAAAAAGAAGGTGAAATAGAGTTACCTTTAGGCAGGCATCCTACATTAAGGCAAAAAAGAGCAGTAGTTTTCAACGGAAAAGAAGCTGTAACTTTTTATAAAGTATTGAAAGAATTTGATGATCTAATATCCTTAGTTTGGGTACAACTCGAAACAGGGAGAACTCATCAAATAAGAGTTCATTTCAAACATATAGGGAACCCTGTTGTTGGTGACACTTTGTATGGGAAAAACAAATTTGAAAAGGATTTTGAAATTCCTATTGAAAGACAAATGCTGCATGCATTGAAGCTTGGATTTTACCATCCTCGAAGCGGAAAATGGTTGGAGTTTTTAGCTCCTTTACCAAAAGATTTTAAAAGAGTTTTAATAAATTTTAGTGATAACGTTGGGGGTCAGTAATTGAAAATTTTAGGACCTGTAAAGACTTCAAAATCGATAGGTAAGTCTTATCTTCAAATAAAAGATCTTTTTGTTTTAGCCGAAAAACATGGATTTAATTGCATAGTTTTATCTGAATCTCACCCAAAATCATGGGTGAGGTTTATTAGTCTTTGTGAAAAATATAAAATCAAACCCGTTATTTTGTATGAAACAAACCACAGAAAATTCCTTCTCAAAACTAATCAAGATATCAAACAAGCAATAATGTATTATAACAAATTGATTGACAATTTAAGCTTAAAGGAAGTAAGCTTAAATCTACCTTATGTGAGATATCCTGTTGAGGGATTAAAAAACATATTTAAAGACACTGAGTCGTTGTGTGTGAAAGAAGCATTAAAATATCAAAAGGATTTGTCTTTCCTAGGTTATGAAGATACTTATTATAATTTAAAAGAATACACTTTTAAAGAGTATCAGGTTAGAGGAAAAAGTTTATACGATTATTTACAAGAAGATGAAATGACCGATATAGAGAAGGAAAGATTGGCTTATGAGTTAAACACTGTCAAAAAGTTGGGAGTAGAAAATTATATATTAACGGTGAAGGAAATAGTAGATGCTGCAGCTAAAAAAGATATATTTATAGGCCCTGGAAGGGGATCAGCAGTAGGTTCTTTTTTGGTGTATAAATTAGGTATAACAAAGGTTAATCCATTGAAATATGGATTATTATTTGAGAGATTTCTAAATGAATACAGGCATGAGTTGCCTGATATAGATATAGATGTGGATGCTGAAAAAAGGAATGAACTTATCGCTACGTTACAAGAAAATATGGGTTTTTACAACGTGGCTCAAATACGAACATATTCTACGATGAAAATCAAATCTGCTTTAAAAAAAAGTGAAGAATTACTTGGTTATACTGCTGATCTTAAACTCTCAGTTCCAATTAGAGACAAAGAAAATTTAAAAATGCTAGCAAATTTTTCCAACAAAGAAAAGATTTTTTTTATTTTAGCCTATTATTTAGAGGGCTTAGAAACTGCTGAGTCAACTCATGCTGCAGGCCTGGTTATTTCAGATGAAGATCTTAGAACCTTTGCACCTTTAGAAGAAAGAAATATACCAATAATTGAGTGGGAAATGTCAGATTTGAAAAATATAGGCGTTGAAAAATTTGATATTCTTTCATTAGATACCTTATCTTTTTTAAAAAGGTTAGAAGCAAAAGAAGAATATGAAAATTTAAATGAACCTTTAAATTATAAGTATCTTTCACTGGGTTTAACTAAGGGAATATTTCAATTAGATTCTAGACTGGGGAAAAAACTTTCAAAGAAAATTAAACCAAAAAATTTTGAAGAATTGGTATTGTTGCTAGCCATAAACAGACCCGGTCCACTTGAGTCAGGAATGCTAGAACAATATTTAGAGAATGCTGCTCCTCAATATTTGAGGGATATCTTTCCAGAAACAAAAGGTGTTTTGGTTTATCAAGAACAGATCATGAAGCTATCACAAGTCTTAGGAGGATTTTCACCAGAAGAATCTGATTTATTAAGAAAAGCAATGTCAAAAAAAGAAAAAGAGAAAATTCTAAAGTTCAAAGATAAATTTATAAATAACGCATCAAAGAAAATAGGTTATGCTCAAGCAAATTTGTTATTTTCCCAGCTAGAAAATTTTGCTCAATATGCATTTAATAAATCCCACGCGGTTGCTTATGCACATATCTCATATTGGCTTATGGAAGTGAAGTTTAAAAACCCAAAAAAGTTTTTTTTGGAGTTAATTAAACTAAAGGGTTTAGACATAGATATAATTAATGAAGCCAAAATATTAGGGATAGAAGTAAGTTTGCCCGACATTAGATATCCGCATGGTCACATTGATAAATCACAAATTATTTTGCCACTATATAGTGTAAAAGGAATAGGGAAAAATATAGCCGACATTTTCATGGACTCTAATTTTCAAAGTTTAGAAGAGTTTTTTAATTTCTCTATATCCAAAAATCTTAACAGAAACATAGTTGAATTACTTATTAAATGTGGATCTTTAGATTATCTAGATAACAATAGAAAAAAGATTTTAAAAAATTTGTCAGAATTATTAAGGGGGAAAAACAAAGAACTTCAAGAAATTGGAAGGGTTTTGTTTGGAGAGAAAAAAGAAGAAACTTTTTCTGACGAAATTATAACTGTTCTGGAAGATTACGCAAATTATGAAGTAGAGACTTTAGGCTTTCCTATCTCACTTTTAAAGCAAAAAGGATTATCTGATACTTTAATAAAAAAATATTTAAATAACGAGAAAATTGTTTTTAATGGTTATGCATTTCGTGAATTTTTGGTGGATAATTCTGCTATAATGTATACTAAAATATATAACAGAACCCTGAAAAGAATAA
>NZ_DAOPSE010000032.1:0-15086 GCF_035349255.1 Defluviitoga sp.
AAAACTATTTTATTCGATCTTATTATCTGATTGAATTATGTGATTCTTAGTTTAATTTATTCTTCTGGTGCTTTTTCCAATTTCAGCTTTTGTGTTGTAAAAATTATCAAACCAAAGGTTATAAAGGGTATCAAATAAGATATAACAAAATTAATTTCTCCTACAACGCCCATAGATGTCGATATGATCATAGCTCCAACCCCGGTTGAACCAAATGCTAGCCCATTATATATACCGAGCCATTTCTTCGGAAGATGTTGGTTAGTATATTTTTGTATGGTGGGAAATATTGCTGACAAACTAAAACCAACAAATAAAAAGAATATATAATGTTTAAATATAAGTAAAAGAGCTATGCTAATTATAACTGAGGAAGAAAACCATATTATCGTTCCTAATTCACTTAATTTTTTATTTAAAAACTCTGTTATTAATCTTCCGAAAGTAAAAACTATCCAAAACAAACTAAGTATAATAGAAGAAAATTCTTTTGAGTAATTGAAAACACTATAGAACAAATTACCACTCCATGTAATTATTCCAATTTCTGTTCCTGAATACAATAAAAATATCAGTAATGACAAATAAACAAATTTATTACCAATTATGCTCAATGCTTCTTTAAACTTAATTGCTTCATACTTGATATTTGGTATAGGTTTACGTACCAAAAGATATATTAAAACAATAGAAGTTAAAACAAGATGGAAAAGATAAATAAATCTAAAATCTAAATTTAGTCTCAAAAAAAGACTTACCAACAGAGGAGCTATTATTCCACCAAAGCCAAAGAAAGCGTTATAAACACCGAAGTTTTGATAGTTTTCATCTAAATGAGAATACGACGATGTCAAAGTAAGAAAAACGCCACCGGTAGCAAAACCTAGTAGAAAAACTGCAGTTACAACCATAGGAAAATTAACTGCAAACGAAAATAAAATTAGACCCAATATTTGAATAATAATAGTACTAATCATAAAAAAATTATATCCTACCTGTGCTATGAAAAATCCTCCAACAAAGTTAGAAATCATTGTGCCTAAAGTACTTATAAAAGGTAGTATTGAAGATACCGCTACTGAAATTGAAAATCGTTCTTGAATAGAGGTCATAAGCGGAGCAAGGGTATTCATAACCATTGAAAAAATGACCATCGCAAAGTATATAAAATTTCTTGATTTTTTTTGGCTCACCAAAATCCCCTCTCTTTTAACTTTTGAGTGTATATATGTGCTTGTCTAGTTATCTCTGGGATTCTATATCTGGTACAAAAATGTAGTGTAAATCTCAGTGAGTCGTCAAAATCTAACCAATTTCCTGGAGAAATAAAAACAGGTTTAACTTTATCTTTGGTTCTTAAAACGATCCCTATTTTTTCGTTTTTATGATACAAAAAAGAATAATCTCCCTTTTTGTATCCAGGTTCCACAAAATCACCTACTAACTTTGATTTTGCTATACCAATTGTAGGTTTTTCAATAAAAAAAGAGGCATGAGTTGCGAGCCCCATTCTTCGAGGATGGGCGTAGCCTTGACCATCGAAAAACACAACATCAGGTTCAACTTGAAGGTTTTCCCAAGCCTTTAAAAAAATAGGTAATTCTCTGAAAGCAAGAAATCCTGGCATATAAGAAGTCTTTACAAACTCTATTGCCCATGTCAAATCTATCAAAGAAAGGCTTTTATAGTCAAACGTTACGATAACAGCAATTGCCTTATCTCTTTGAAAAGATAGATCTACTCCACTAACTATCTGAGGAACACCTTGGTAAGGAATAATTTCAACTTCTTGTGCTAGTCTTTCTTGAATGTGAACCATTTCTTCTCTTGATAAATCAAAGTCATGAATTTTTCTATATTTCAATAACATCACCTAGAACAACACAATATGCTTCTATACCTTGGTCAGTCCCGCCTATTCCAAGCCCATTGCCACTTTTTCCTTTTATACTAATAATATTTGTTGGTATTTTCAATATTTTAGATATATTATTTTTCATAAAATTAGCCAAAGGAGCAATTTGTAAACTTCTTGAAATAATCGTGGAATCTATGTTATTTATTGTTACGTTATACTTTTCATTAATCTTTAGCCAAGTCTTTTCTAAAAGTATAGAGCTACAAATATTTTTATATTCATCTGTCTCAGAAAATAATTCTCCTATTGAACCCATATCACACATTCCTAATAATGCATCTATCAACGCATGAAACAACACATCTGCATCCGAATGACCAGATAATCCTATACCTTTTGGATGTTTAATTTCTACACCACCAACTACCAATTTTCTATCTTTTTCAAAAGGATGTACATCATAACCAAAACCTATTTTCAACATTTATTAAGCTTTCCTTTTAGGCATTATTATATACATATAGCTATTATCTTCGAAAGGCTTTAAAACCGTGGGTTTCTCTTCTCCTGAAATATTAAATTCAAACTCTACTGTTTCTATCTTCTCTAGAGCCTCTCTAAAAAATCTTGGTGAATACGCTATTTCAATATTTTCTCCTTCTTGATCAACCTTTATCTCTTCTCTGACTTCACCAACATCAGGCGAACTTGCATAGCAAGTGATAATTCCATCTTTTATGTTTAATAGCGTATATTCTTCCCTTCCAGAAACTATAGACATTCTCTTCATAACGTATAAAAAATCAGATGTCTTAGCTTTAATTTTAGTTATAAAACCTTGAGGAATAATTGACAGATAATCTGGAAATTCTGCTTCTACCGTATTAAAAATCAACTGTAAATCATCTTCTTCAAAGTTAAAAAGTACTTGTGAACCACTTTGAATGATTTCTATCTTTTCAGTTTTAGCAGAAGATAATATCAATCTCAACTCCTCTATACTTCTCAAAGATAAAAGAAAAGGTGAAAGAAGATTTTCTTCCCCCACTTCAATTTCAGATAAAGCCAACCTAAAAGAATCTGATGCTACTAGATTTAAAAAGCCGCTTCTTCGAAAATCCCAATAAATAGAATTAAGATTCCTTGATAAAGGTGAACTATCCTTTAGAGCACAAAACATAACCTTATCTATCATTTTAGAAATGACATTTTTATTTAAAAATATTGCGTTACCAGAAACATCAAAGGTCAAGGCGGGGAACTCTTCCGGATCCATCATTGGAAGTTTAAAATTAGAATTCCCTCCAGCCAATCTAACCACACCATCTAAATCTATTCTTACAGTTTCTGAAGAAAGGCTCGATAATATCTCCAAAAAAACCCTTTGTTCAACAACTGTCGAAAAAGGACCTTCTGCATCTTCAACCTTTAGCCATTTGTGGAAGCCTGTTTGCAAATCAGTTGTATAGATATGCAAAACGTTATCTTCAATATATAATTTCACGCCAGATAAAATTGGGTTAGTAGTTTTTCTTGAAACTGCGTTATTAGCTAATTCTATAGCATCTCTCAGCGCTTTCGTTTTTATTTGAAAACCCATTACTTTCCTCCTCCTTTTAAAAAATTTATATCCACACAACCTCTTAGGATATTTATGCTTTAATATTCACACGAAGAAAATTGAAAGGATCATTGCCCTTATACTAACTTGTTAAATCCACATTTTTTCGTCGTATAGCCCCTTTGTGAATTTAGTATAGCACCCTTGTAACCACAATTAAATCCCTAATACTTTAAGATTTAAAATTATTCGATTTTAATAGATTTCTTTTAAAACAACCCCAAAATTATCACATTTACTTTATTATATCAAAAATTATGAATGTAATGGCTAAAATTCTGTATCTACATATAAAAATATAATTAGGGTGCGAGAACCCTAATTATATTTAAACGATATTAATTTATTACTATTTAGATTTCTTTTTCTTTCAGCTTTTTTGTTAAAAAAGTTGCAACATGTTTACCGGTAGTTCCTCTTCCAAACCCAGCATCCATATAGTTTTGAACAGCTAAATCATTAGTTATTTGAGTCCCTCCTACTATTATTAATATTTTATCTCTTACCCCTTTTTCAACGGCTATTTGATGTAATTTTCTCATGTTCTGAATGTGAACATCGTTGTGGGTAATTATCATAGAAGCCAGTATTGCTTGCGCACCTACTTCTATCGCAGCATCTATGATCTTCTCTGGTGGTACAGAGGTACCCAAGTACACATAACTTATTCCATATTTTTCTATGCCACCATGTTTTATATCCAAAATTTCTCTTATTCCAATATTGTGTTCATCATTTCCAATAGTACCTGCTACAACCTTTACCTTATGTTTACTAAAAAAATCAAAAAGTTCTTCATCATCAAGTAATTCTTCTTTCTTTGGAAGTTGTAATTCATCTTTTTTAACAAAAAAAGGAACCTTTCCTTTCAACTCTAAATAAGTACCTTCTGCAGGATGTAAAATTGTTTTACCTATAACTTGTATCTCTTCTAGGCCCATTCTTTTGCATATCTCTATTGCGGCTGCTTGAGCATATTCTTCTGGTTCTGGTATAGTCATATCTAACTGGATCCACCCATCGTAGCTCCATTCAACTTCTGGTTTTACAAGATTTTGACTTTTATATTCTTTTATTTCAGAAAGCCTTTTTTCAACATTATCTTCTTCGTCTAATTCATCTATATACTGAATCTTTTCTCTTTTATGTAACGTACATCCGTCAATTAAATCACAAGGTTTTTCGATATTTTTGGGTAAATTATTGTACCCAAAATGTTCACATACTGGTGCCATATAGTCTTTATCTCTTGGTACAACAGTTCCTGCAGCAATTTCTCCATTCTTAGATCTGACGATGCCATCTCCTGCTCTTTCTGGGTAAAAACCGTTGTCAACGAACATACCATTTTCTAGCGCCTCAAAATAACCTCCCATTTCAATAATTTCTTCAAGCATCAAGATAGCTCTCATCTTTAATTCCCTAACTTCTTCCCTTATTTTTCCCTCATCAAGTTTGACATATTTTTTTATCCCATCTGCAGATATTAAGGTATGTTTTGCGGTTTCAACCCCTCTTATAGAATTAATATGCCATGGAACGTTTCGACCTTCGTCAGGGGTAATTGTTGATTGTATATCAGCAGATGTTAATCTTGATATCATTGTATTTAAAACATGTATCCTGGTAGCATCAAACAAATCTGACTCAATATACCTTGTGTTCATTTGAGCCCTAAATTTATATCCATTAAATAATTCCCTTAAGGTTACTGCATACACTAAATTTATTCTAAATTCTGGTGAAGGCGAAACAACCGGTGGCACGGTTGACAAAGCAATATTTTCTTTCTTCATTCCAACTTTTAAAGAAAATAATGAATTTATTGCATGCTGTACAAGTAGTTCAGGCATCACATTTCTAGCTTTCTTAGCAGATGCATTGGCATTATGAGCCCCATCTATTTGAAGCATATTAGCAGAAGCCATAATTTTCTTTGCAACTGCAGCATCTACAATAGACCTTATTGGATTTATTCCTCTATACAATATATTATACTGAGGATCTTGGTGTGCCCCATTTACCCCTTCCTCAGCAAAAAGTACCGCAATTTCAGGACCTGCTACCCCTGATACATAACTATGAAGATTTATCTCTCTCCCAACTTCTTCTTCTATAAGATCTAAAGCCTTCCTGGTAGCTCTAAGCTGCTTTCTAGTTATCGGAATACCCCCAGTTCCTTCGGGCGTCCCTTCAAGAAGACCGTCTACGTGACTTTGACCCAGTGTTCTAATAACCATTATATGATCTGCTCCATGCCACGCAGCCATTCTCATCCTTCGTATATCTTCTTCAAACCTACCCGAAGCAATTTCTGACGTTATTACAGTATCAGGTTGAGGATCAATATTATCAAAATAGTGCGCAGAAGGTAAAGGTACAGAATTTTTTAAATCTTCGCTTATTTGATAATAATCAAAATCACCTTTTTTTATTCCTTCAGGTAATTTTTTCCTCCAAGTCCACCCTTTTCTTTTTGGGATATAATTTTCTAGATCTTTCAGTATTTCTTCTACTTTTATCTTTTCATTTGGTTGAAGTTTCATCTACACTCCCACCTTTGAATAAATTTTCTACTTCTTCCCAATAATTTCCTTTTATCAGTTCTTCGCCTGCTTGCAAGATATCAATATTTTTTAGTCTCGCAAGCTGATATACTACATTGCCTGCACCTTTAGATAAAAGCCTTTCTTGAGAAATTCTTTCAACAAGAGCCTTTGCTTGCAACGAGTTGAATCCCATTCTAAGCAGCACAGATCTCTCTATTGAGGGAGAAGTATGCGTTTGAGCTAGTTCTACTAAAGGTTCTACCACCCTTTCTGCAAGTTCCCAAAAGTATTTATTCAACTCTTCATCTGTCATGTGTTGCAGTTTCTCTGACCTCTCAATAAAATCATCTGGTCTTTCTTTCATAAACAACACCTCACATAAAAAATTATGCCCTTAGTTTTTCTATCAATTTTTGGACCGTTCCAACACTTTCTCTGATGTCTTCTGCAATAAATTCTATTTCTTTTCTAGTAAATTCTGTTTTATTTAATCTTTTAAAAAGTTGATTTATATATGATTCTTTTAATTGCATCATTGGTATTTCTATATAACCGATCTGTAAAGGACTCTCTGGAATTACTATCCTTTCGCCGGGTTTATCCTCTTTTATCGGATCTCCTTTTTTTACTTCGATGTTGTTTTGTTTTGCAAATGTTAATTGAGCACTAGGTAATTTTCCTGCGCCTGTATATTCAGTTTCATTAACAACTATTATCTCATCTTCGTTCATTTCTCTTGCTAAGGCAAAAGCAGCAGCTAATGAGGTATTTCCAGCAGGTCCCCTTTGAAGCCCTTCTAACTTTGCAAGCAATTCTGTCATATAGAAGACTTCTCCTTGTGTAACAAGGACATATCTGTCCATATATCTGAGAACTCTAGCAGCATTTCTTGGAACATCAGATCTATCTGGAAACACTGCAAAAGGAATACCAAACCCTGTGTGTCCTGTTGTAAATGATTTTCTATTAAAATCATTATCAGAAGCCATATGAAGACCTCTAAGATCCACACTTGCACCAACTACTAGGGTATTTGTTGCTCCGGCCTTTTGAAGACCTCTTGCTGTACCTGTGGTTAAACCACCACCTGCATGAGTACTCACTACTACATCAGGAAACCTACCTGTAATTTGTTGCGTTTGTTTAGCTATCTCCCAACCTAAAGTCTCTATACCAGCGATAGCATAAGGAGAATAAAGAGAAGCATTAAAAAAGCCTGTTTCTTCTAGAAGTAGCAATGTATAATAAAACAGTTCTGGACCAACCGTAGTTTGAACTATTTCACTTCCATATGCAGCACAAGACCTTTCTTTTTCTAAAATCTCCGGTTGGCCAACACCCCTTGAATCAAAACATTCTTGAACAATTATCGATTTTAAACCTCTTTTAGCAGCTTGAGATGCAACAGCTGCACCATAGTTACCACTTGTTGCCGCAATAACTCCTTTGTAGCCCAATTCTTTAGCCCTATATACACTTACAGATGCTCTTCTATCTTTAAACGATCCTGAAGGATTTGTTTGTTCATCTTTTATGAATATTCTCGCACCTTTGCCCCTATCAGAATTCTTTCTAACCAAGGCATTTATATTTTTCAATTCAACTAAAGGTGTATTCCCAACTGCAGTTTCTCTTTGTATTTTCTGTACTTCTGCTATTGTATAACCAGCTTCTTTCATCATCTTTTGATAATCAAATGCTATACCTTCAATTTCAAATTTGTCGTAGTCAACACCAATTGATTTTCTAATTATTTCTGTTTGCCTGTTCATTATAGCTTCATAAGATTTATCCATTTCTATCACCTTCAAAAAGTGAATCCAAAGTTATTTCTAAAAGTTCAGCAATGGGCTCTCCAAAATTATGCTCATATTTCGGATTTATCTTTTCCAAGTTCCCTTCAACAATTCTGCCTATAGGAGTTTTTATAACAACTAAATCACCTATACTAGCTTGATCATTTTGCAAAAATCCTTTTATGCGGATTTCAAAAGGGACTTTTTTTGTATCTTCTGGTAAGTGTTCTGACCTTTCTTGAGGTTTCAAAGCAACAAAGTGAATCTGAACCCAATCTCCTTTTTTGGCTTTCATAAAATCTCTCCTTTCAATAAAATTCCCCTATTAACGTTCTTGGAATAGGTAAATCAGACATAGTTACTAATCCAGGTTCCGCTTCTATAACACTTGGTATCATATTAGTAGCAATGGCTATAGTACCCTTACCTCCAGGAATCTCTGGTTTTATTGATAAAGAAATATTAGGATTACCTTCAATATTAATATAATCACCAGTTTCAATATCTTCAAGTTCAGGAAGAATTTGTTGAGGATGTTCTAATTCGATTACCAATTTATCTTCTGAGTATGCCTTAGCAATATGCTTACAACCAGCAACCATTCCTGGTTCTACCCTTACATATTTTGTTTCTCTTACAACACTTGAAATTATTGGTTCTCTAGTTTCTTCAATGTGGGTAATATTCCATTCTAAAGCATCCGCAATCATATCTATAGATTGTTCAAATCCTATATGGCCAACTATCGAGCCATTTCTAATCCCTTTTTCAAACTCTTCAGGTGTCGTACCTACACCTTGAGTCTGCATCACTGTGGGCCCAAAAGGAGAAAGATCGTTTATTCTTGAAGCCTTTATCTTTCTAACGTTTAAACAAGCCCCCGTCAAAGTTATTATTAACGTATCAAGAACAAAACCAGGATTTATACCTGTTCCTAAAACACTTACATTGTGTCTAACAGCTACATTGTTGATTTCATTAGCAGCTTCTATATCCGTGTAAAAAGGGTAAGCCATTTCTTCTGCTATTGTAATGACATTCACATTATTTCTTAAAACTGTAATTATTTGGTCTTTTACATTCGATATGAAAGAAGAGGTTGCTATTACAACAAGGTCGGGATTAGTTTCAACGATCATTCTTTCGGGATTATCAAACACTTTAATTCCTGTTTTTCCCAAACCTAATAGTTCTCCTACATCTCTATTAATATATTCTTCTCTAATATCATAAACTCCAACTAATTGTAAGTCATATTTACTCAAAACATTCCTTGCTATTCCACTTCCCATAGCTCCAAAACCCCAAATTGCAACCCTATACATAAAAATAACCCCCTTATGAAATATTTTTCATCCTCATAATACATTTTACAATTTATAGTAACATTTCTCAATCTCTATAAATAGTCGTTATCCTAAAATAAAAGCGTCTAATCATCATAAAAGACGATTAGACGCTCTTAACGCTTTTTCAACTTTAATTTTGTTTGTTAAGTAATTTTAACATAACCTTCTTTTCTGGTAAAATAACTAGACAATTTTTTTACTCGATTATCTTTTAGTAAATCTTCAAAAAAAATCTTATATTCCTGTTCCGTTTTATACCACCTATTAATCAAATCTATAAAACCTAGATCTTTTTCACCTTGTTTTATATATAGCCTTGCAAATCCATATTTGTTCCACAAACTTATTTGAACCATATAATCATACGAAAGAGATTCTAACATCGAACCTATATTTTCTCTAGCTTTCAATATAGAATCTTTTTCATTTTCTAAAAGTGTTAACAAAAAAATCAAAAAATCTTGCCCTAGTTCAGAGATTATTAAATCATTCTTTTCACGCGATTCTTCGTCAAAATCATAATATATATCCTCTTTTTGAACTGCGTATCCTGGAACTATCTCAAATATTTTAAATATTTTTAGAACGTTGTAGGTTTCTTTTTTAGAATTTATTTCCTTTCTAAATTTGTTAATGCCATCTCTTTCATAAGTTTCAAACTTTAATTTAGATATAGTTTCTAATTGACTATCACTTAGTACTTCTAAATAATAAGCTAAATACAGTTTAAACAAAATACTTTCTCCTATACTCTAAACATTTTAATTTTTTCTGAGAGTTCTTCAGCTAATTCAGAAAGCGTCTTTGCGCTTTGTTCAAGTTTTTTGGCGTCTTCTTTTTGGGTAGAAATCAGTCTAGAAATCTCATGCAAACTCTCACTTATAGAATTAACTGCTTGAGCGACCCTATCCATTGCCGAACTCATCTCTTCTGTGCTGGCGCTCTGTTCTTGTGAAGTGGCTGTTAGATTATCTATGCCATTATTTAAATTTTTAACCATAGATAATATCTCTTTAAAATTAGAACTTATATCTGTCATTTGATCATCTATTCGATTTATTATTTCAACAGTCTCATTTGTAAAGTTATCAACAATGTTTGTACTATCTTTAATTCCATCAAGAATTTCTTCTATTTTAGTAGTCGCTGTTTTTGATTCTTCGGCAAGACTCCTTATTTCATCTGCTACTACCGCAAATCCTCTTCCTGCTTCTCCCGCTCTTGCAGCTTCTATAGCAGCGTTTAAAGCTAAAAGATTAGTTTGTTCTGTTATAGAATTGATGGTCTCAACAATTTTACCTATATTAACAGACCTTTCAATTAACTCCTTTACAACACTTTGAGTTTCTTTTGACTTATTAACAGCATTTTTTATTGTTTCACTTATTGAATTTATTGATTTCAAGCCTTCATTAGCAGCATTCTCAGTTTCAGATGCAGCTCGATTAAGCTCTTGAGCAGATCTAGAAACATTTTGCGCTGATGCTGCTATTTCTTCAATACCAGACGTTACTTCTTCAACTGAAGCTGAAGTATCTTGAGCATTTTCACTAATTTCTGAGGCCTTCTGGGATAAGATTTCAGAAGATTTTGCACTGTTCCTGGAAATATTCATTATCTCTGATGCAGAACCATCTATATTAATAGCTCCTTCTCTTATCGAAACTATTGAATTTGCCCAACTTTCAATAGCCTCATTTAATGCCCCTGCCATCTCTCCTATTTCATCTTTTGAAGTTATTTCTACTTTTTGTGTAAGATCTCCTTTTGCAATTTCAGTGATATGAGTTTTTAATTGATTAATTGGCTTAGTAATAAACCTGTTTGTAAAGAATATCCCCAATAATATAGCTAAAACCGCAACTATTATAACTATAAAAAGATTTACGTTAGTGATTGATCTAACTTCACCAAATAAATTTTTAACGTTAACCTCAGTTATCAACGTCCAATCAATTCCATTAAGTTTTGTACACGTATAAAATACTGAGCCATCTTTAACATAAGATACATTTGATTGCCCTTTCAAATTTTTAAAAAAACTTTCGTTTGAGATATCTAATCCAATCCTTTTAGAATCCGGATGAAATATTATTACACCTTTATTGTTTATCACAAACAAAGTTTCTTTAAATCCTAGATCTTTCTTAAGCATTTCACTTATCTTTGACATGGAAAGATCTATACCTACTGCTCCTACTATTTCACCTTTACTATTTTTTACTGCCTTTGAAATTGCGACAATAGTATCTTTTGTTACAACGTCTAAAAAAGGATCTGTAATAATAACTTCGTTAGGTTTTGATACAGCATCTTTGTACCAAGGCCTAGTTCTAGGATCAAAGTCCTTTGAAAGTTGCTTTTCCGATTCAACAGGCCTCATAAACATGTCCCCATTTTTTGTTCCAACATACACACCTATAAATTCTTGATATTGTTCACAATAATTTTGAAGTTTCAAGTACATACGCTCTGTTTCTTCGGTACTCTGAGTAATTACATTTGTTACATCAGGGTCTGAAGCAATGGTAGAAGCAACCCTTTTTAAGTCGCTTATATATTGACTAAAGAAGTCTGCTAGTTTTTCATTATTTATCTGGATTATTTGTGAGGCTTTATCTTTAAGGGTATCACCATAATTCAGAGTCGAATAAGTAATAATAACTACTACAGGTAACGCCAACACCAATAAAATCAAGATTGTTATCTTCCACTTCAGCTTCATATGTACTCCCCCTTAAAAGATTTTTAATATTCTTGCCGATAAAAAAACTAATTTCTAATGATATAATTGTGTTGTAATAATTATATCATGAAAAGAACTACATTATCAAAAGAGACACAATATAAAAAGAAACGTTAGCAACCTTTTGAATTTAATTTGTTAAGCCAGGGTGAAGTCTTG
Source organism: Defluviitoga sp. (assembly GCF_035349255.1). Classification (NCBI taxonomy): domain Bacteria; kingdom Thermotogati; phylum Thermotogota; class Thermotogae; order Petrotogales; family Petrotogaceae; genus Defluviitoga; species Defluviitoga sp. The sequence goes on from NZ_DAOPSE010000032.1 coordinate 12,079, forward strand.
TCAATTAACAATTTTTCAAGGTACAAAATTGTAAAGCAGGTTATAAAGGCAGCAGTCCTCTCTTACCATCATCCGCTAATTTAGCAGTTATCAACATTTAAAGGATTAATAAGGTCTAAACCCTTATCCATAACTAAAATATAAAGAGGTGATATTATATGAACAACTTTGAATGGGTATGTCCTACACGAATAATTTTTGGAAAAAACACTGAAGAAAGAGTTGGAGAATTTGCTAAACAATATTCAAATAAAATCTTGTTTCACTATGGACAAGGAAGTATCAAAAAAACTGGGTTATACGATAAAGTTGTAAACTCATTAAAAAATGCAAATGTTGAGTTTATTGAACTTGGTGGAGTACAGCCTAATCCTAGATTGAGTTTAGTAAGAAAAGGTATTGAGATCTGTAAAAAAGAAAACATTAATTTTATATTAGCTGTCGGAGGAGGAAGTGTTATAGATTCCTCAAAAGCAATTGCGGCTGGAGTAAAATACGAGGGTGATGTTTGGGAATTATACGAAGGAAAAGGAACATTGAAAGAAGCTCTACCAGTAGGGGTTATCCTTACAATACCAGCAGCTGGTAGTGAAGCTAGCATGGGATCAGTAATTACTAATGAAGATGGTTGGTACAAAAGATCTATCAACTACGATATCTTAAGACCTGTATTCGCCATAATGAATCCAGAATTAACTTACACTCTACCACCTTTCCAAACAGCAGTTGGAGCAGTAGATATGCTAACTCACGTGATGGAAAGATATTTTACTAACACAAAAAATGTTGATTTAACTGATAGACTCAGTGAAGCAACTATGAGAACAATTATAAAATATGCACCTCTAGCTTTAAAAGATCCACATAACTACGATGTCAGAGCCCAGATCATGTGGGCTGGAACTGTCGCACACAACGGTTTGTTAGGAACTGGAAGAGAAGAAGATTGGGCAACTCACGATATAGAACATGAAGTAAGTGGCATTTACGATGTTGCTCATGGAGCAGGTTTAGCTGTACTATTCCCAGCCTGGATGAAATATGTATACAGGCATGACATCAATAGGTTTGCTCAATATGCAACTAGGGTATGGAATGTTGAGCCTGACTTTTTCAATCTTGAAAAAACAGCTCTTGAAGGAATAAAAAGGTTAGAAAAGTTCTATAAAGAAGAATTAAATTTACCTATAACCTTAAGTGGTTTAAAAGTACCAGATGATAGATTCGAAGAAATGGCTGAAAAAGCAACTGAAAAAGGACCAATAGGAAATTTTGTAAAACTATATAAAGAAGACGTTTTAAATATTTTAAAACTTGCAAAATAAAAGGGAGATAAAAACTCCCTTTTATTTTTTAACACACACTTTTTTACAACTTCTACTTCATTCTCATCCGGTAAAACTTTCAATCAATAAATGTAACTTGCTTAACTGAAAATGGCAAAAACTTCTTAAAAAATTAAAAACAGAAAAGATATAATAACTGGTGTAAAATAATATCAAAAAAGTGGAAAGTAGTAAAAATTTACGAACTGATGGGAAAATTAAAGAAGGCGAATAGCATGGCAAGATACTTTAAAAAGATGGTTGGAACAAAATGTTATTTATCACCGGTAAACCCAGACGACTTTGAAAAGTATACTGAATGGCTAAATGACCCTGAAATATCTCAATATCTTTTGGTAGATGATAAAATAGTATCCCTCCTAAGAGAAAAAGAGATTCTAGAAGATATGGCAAAAAACAACGACACAGCCTTTACCATAGTTGATTTAGCTACAGATAAACCTCTAGGTAATTGCTCACTCAACAATGTCGACAACATCAATCAAACAGCTACACTAGGTATATTCATAGGAGACAAAGAATATCTATCAAAAGGATATGGGACAGAAGCCATGGAACTACTTCTAGACTATGGCTTTAACGCTCTTAATTTACAAAATATAATGCTTGAGGTATTTGATTATAATAAAAGGGCAATAAAAGCATATGAAAAAGTTGGCTTTAAAGTAATTGGTAAAAGGAGACAAGCAAAATTTTTTAATAATAAACGATACGATATTATTTTTATGGACATATTAAAGGACGAATTTCTCAATATTAGAGAATAGAATTCTTTATTGGGTCTCAAGTAAAGAAAAAACAATATTAATTTAGTTTTTGCAGTGCCTACTTTATTGAATCACTCGCTAACTAGAAGAAGGCTTTACTAAATCTTCAATTTTTTTATTGAATACTTCTCCTATTTTTAATTATTTTTCACAAAACCTTAGTGGATAAAAATGAAAATCTTACCCATTTATCCAAAACTCCTAATAATTTTCTGTTTATTATTTGACATTATAAAAATTATGTGTTATAGTTAAATATAACACCGTTACACATAAAAACATCGAGTGAAGTGATGTTTTTTACTAAAGCATGTATCTATCTTCATTATAAACTTTAGAAATAACGTTTTTAAAAGAGATTTTGATTTATAGTAAGTTCAGGGCGGAGCCCTCCTATCTCCCATTCAGTCAAAGTATCGTCCGAGTTACTGACTTTAAAAATAACGTTTTTAAAAGAGATTTTGATTTATAGTAAGTTCAGGGCGGAGCCCTCCTATCTCCCATTCAGTCGAAGTATCGTCCGAGTTACTGACTTTAGAAATAACGTTTTTAAAAGAGATTTTGATTTATAGTAGGTTCAGGGCGGAGCCCTCCTATATCTCATTCAGTCGAAGTATCGTCCAAGTTACTGACTTTAGAAATAACGTTTTTAAAAGAGATTTTGATTTATAGTAAGTTCAGGGCGGAGCCCTCCTATATCCCATTCAGTCAAAGTATCGGCCGAGTTACTGACTTTAGAAATAACATTTTTAAAAGAGATTTTGATTTATAGTAGGTTCAGGGCAAAGCCCTCCTATATCCCATTCAGTCAAAGTATCGACCAAGTTAAAAAAGAAAGGAGAACTAAAAAAGTGAGTAAAACAAATGATGATAATAAAACAAATAACTTAACTAA
>NZ_DAOPSE010000033.1:0-14615 GCF_035349255.1 Defluviitoga sp.
TAAAGTCAGAAAACATAGAAGGAATAAGATACGCAGAACCAAATTATACAGATAGAAGATTAATTCCTGTAATTAAAGACCAAGACCCTCAAATTCAAAGAAACAATTCCATGCAACTTAATAACAATCTCACTCCAGAAACTACAGATCCCTTTATAAAATATCAATATGCTCTTGACTTATTAGAAGCCGAAACTGCTTGGACTTCTGCAACAGGAGCTGGTGTAGTAGTTGGTTTATTAGACACCGGAACTGACGGCACTCATCCTGATTTAGAAGGTCAATTAGTGCAAGGTTACGATCCTTATCTTAGAAGGACAATTGAACCCACAGCAGACTACGATTCCGATGGTCACGGTACACATACAGCGGGAATAATAGCTGCTAAAAGAAATAATGGTGTAGGAATATCAGGATTAGCACCAGATGCCAAAATTATGCCTATTAGAATCTTTAGACCTAGTTACGTGGGTGACTATGCAGTTGCTGACGGAATAGTATGGGCTGTAGATAACGGAGCAGACGTCTTATCAAACAGTTGGGGCGGTGGAGGCTATTCCAACATCCTAAAAGATGCTTTTGACTATGCTTTAACGCATAACGTAGTTGTAGTAGCATCTTCTGGTAACGATACTACTGATCAATTTTGGCATTACCCATCTGCATTTACTGGAGTAATAGGCGTTGCAGCAAGTAATGCAGGAGATAAAGTTACTTCTTTTTCTTCAAGAGGAGAATATGTCTCTGTAGCAGCTCCAGGTAACAACATAATTTCATCTATTCCAGTAAGACTTGCACCATTTGAAGGCCTTGCACCATCTGAAGGCGTAGATAGACAACCTTACGCCTATTGGGCAGGTACTTCTATGTCATGTCCATATGTGTCTGCATTAGCTGCTTTATTGAAAGAAAAATATCCAGATGCAGATGTTTATCAAATAAGAAAGATGATAGAAGAAGGAGCAGAAGACATCGATGCTCCAGGTTATGATACTGCTTCAGGCTATGGAAGAATAAATGCCGCGAATTCTCTTACTCTTGATCCAGATGAGTATGAGGGCGGTATTCTAAAAGTAGAAGCAAAAACTAAAAAGGGTGGTTATTATTTACCCGGTGTTAACCTAACTTTAGAAAATAATGACACTGGAAAAAGATATTACGGAAAAACTAATGACGAAGGCTACGAATTATTCTCTTGGATAGATCCGGGAGAATACAATATTGAAATTGGAGGACCTGAATATCTCTATGCATCTGCTCCAAATTATCGAATGCAAGAAGAGCTTAGATATACCAATGAAGTTACTGTAAAACCTCTCTCAGAAGGCACAACAACCTATACTCAAGAATTTGAAACGACCCAATTCAAAGCTATTTTAACAAGTGACGATCTTTTTACAGGTGATCTAGATATATATTTAGTTGACAATGAACTTAACGATATTGAAGCATTTAATTTAAAAAGCTACGAGACAAAGATAATAGACTTATTACCTTATACAGAAGAAAGTGGCTATTATTATTTGGTTTATATATATTCTGGAAATGACACATTTAATTTAGTGGCTGAAATAACAATAAACAACAAAAAGATCCCTATTAATATACCTATAAGTGGACAGGGAAATGGATTTATAGATGAATATGGAGGAGTTCCTTGGACTATCTTTTAATCTAATATTTTACATTCAACGATAAATTGGGATCTTCGGATCCCAATTTATTATTTATTTAGGAATTTTTTTAGCCAATATCAGGCTTCAATCTTTATATGATAAAATAATTAAGTGAGTTACAATAATTTTAGAAATGAATAATTTTAAAAAATAAGATTTTGATTTCAGAAAGGAGGGATTTTTGTGAGTGGAAACCAGGTTATTCTAGTTATATTGTTAACAGGAGCATTGATTGGAGGCGCAATATTGTTAAATACTCCTAAGCAAACTTACACACCTGAAATTATTGGTGAAGATGGAAACTATAATAACACGATATCTGAAAATAGTGAGGTTATTATTATGAAAAATTATAAAATTGTTAGTTGTTACTTAAGAACTCAAGGTGCTGAAATAGTTATTAGGCAAAACAATAACCAAACAACAATTGTCAAAGGAACTCCATTTGTAGTTTGTATAAGTGCAGGTGAGAAAAGAACCGGAGGATACAGTTTGAGTTTAAACAATATTCTTGTTGATGAAAAGGCAAAAAAAATATATATCGAGCTCTTTTTAAAAACTCCTGCACCAGGAGAAATGGTTACTCAAGCATTTACTTATCCTTCAATTGGTATTGAGATTGAAGAAATTCTAATTGAGGGAGATTGGGAAGTTATAGCTAAAATTGAACAAGAGAAAGGCCAAACTATTGTTTTGAAAAAAAGTTTTACTTTTTCACTCTCATGAATTTAACGAACCCTTATAATGTCAAAATTCTCTTTGGCATTTGTTTTATAATATTCTTTATGCAAACTATAGTTCTGGCTGATGTTTCTTTTTCTGATTCGAGTTATGTTAAGGTGGAGCCTGAATTTTTTTATTTTAATTATTGGGAAGTAAATGACAATCATGATTTGTTTATGAAAGAATACGGGTTAATGAAAGGGGTTTCTCTTACTTTTCTTTACAACTCTAATTTTTTATTCAAAGTTGAAGGGAAATTTGCATATGGAGATATTAGTTATGATGGTTCAACATCAGACGGTCATCCAGTTAAACTCAACAATGTTTCTGATTATACGTTTGAAATAAGAGAACTAATTGGTAAGCAATTTTCGTTAAATTCGGAGATTTTTATTTCACCATTTCTGGGATTGGGCTATAGAAATTTAATCGATGAGCTAGGAAGGGCTAGTTATTTAGGTTATAAAAGAGAATCTAATTATTTATATTTTCCAATAATCATAGAAACAAGCGTTAATTTAAAAAAAGATGTTATTATGAATAATGAATTTGAATATGATTTGTTCGTTCTTGGCTTACAAAATAGTTATTTAAGTGATTTTAATCCAGCTTATAGCGATGTGAAAAATATTCAAGATCAGGGTTTTGGTTTAAAAAACAATATATCTGTTCATGTTCCTTTAAAAAATATCATTTTATGCACTCGGCTTTTCGTAAGATATTGGCACGTTAAAAAATCTTCATTGGCATATTTAAAAAAATCAGGAGAAAATATTGAATACGTTTGGGAACCAGAAAATAATTCTATAGAATTTGGGCTCAGTTTGGGAATTATTTTTTAATCTTTAACTAATGTCATAGTACAATTATTGTCAACCTTCATTATACAAACACAATATGTCTATTAACTTATAAATTGAAATAGTAATAAATAAATAGTATAATAACTTATGGTTTGTGGTTAAAATGTAAATTTTTTGTTATTTAAAAGTGAGGAGTTTATTTTGAAAAAAATAGATTTTAATTCTTTTCATAACTTGAATATTATTTTTTATTTTGCTATTATAATACTGTCTAATATATTCGTTGGTCTTTTAATCGGATATTTTATCTACCTTCTAACTAGCCAAAGATTTTGGATGGCTGGTTTCATGTTTTTAGGTGTGCTTTCCGGCTTGTATTCAGCTGTAAAGGAATTCTCAAAAGAAGGAGAAAGTAATGACGGAACTCAAAAAGAAACTCAGGGAACTGATAAAAAAAACAATTGTGCTTCTAATAATTGAAGTTATTATCTTTTTTTTCTTTTTTTCTTTTCACTCTTTATGGGTTCTGTGGGGAGGATTAGGCGCTATAATAGGATTCATTTCTTTAGCAGAAGAAATTAAAAAGATAAATCCAGAATCAAAACCAAAAAAGTTTTCTTTTGGATTTTTAATTAGATATCTTTTGTACTTTGTAATTTTGTGTATAGCTGCTTTAAACTCTCTATCGGCTCTTATGCTGAGTTTTTTAGGTATCATGAATATGAAGATAGCTTCTTATTTATCTTATAAGTAACTAAAAAATATGGTTGTACCAAAAAAGGAGGTGTTTGGTTGACAAAAGATAGAGTTTCAAAATTTATTATTTTTTTCTTTATACTATATATAGGCTTAGGGATTATTAATCTGTTCATCTTTGAAATGAACATGGAAGGCATTGGAGAAAGATGGATTGTCTCTTTCGGAAAAGGTGGTTTCTTTGGTCAATTGAACCCAATGACCCTTATAATGTCTTTCGCAATCATGATCATATTGATATTGATTGCAAGAAAAATAAAGTTTGAAAGAATACCAGGAAGAGTTCAAGCAGCAGTTGAAACCTTCTTTGATTCATTTTGGCAAATAACAGAAGAAGTTGTCCCAAACCCAGAATTCCGGAGGCCTACTTTTGTAGTTGCTATGAGTTTATTTTTATATATAGTGGTTTCCAATGTTTTAGGTGGAATTCCTGGGATTAATGTGACTCCACTAGCTAATGGGATAAATATTCAGCTATTCACTGATGTATGGTATTCCCCAACTTCTGATCTCAATGTCAACCTTACTTATGCAATAATGGTTTTAATAATTAGCCATGTTTTTGCAATAAAATCTAAGGGATTTGCAAGCTGGTTTAAATCTTTTTTCGAGCCTAATCCAATAATGTTTCCACTGAATATAATAAGCGAAATAGCAAAACCTATTTCCCATTCTTTTAGGTTATTTGGTAATATAATGGGGGGAGGTATGTTGGTTTTAATTTTAAGCAGTATCGTTAAGTATTTTGTTCTTCCCGTTTTTTTGTGGGCAATTTTCGGTTGGTTTTTTGGTTTTATTCAAGCTTTTGTTTTTTCTTTGCTAACAATTGTTTATATTGGTTCACTGCTAGAATGAAATAATTTTAAAAATTAAATATATTAAAATAAATTTGTTAATTTTTTTATACTAAGCAAACATCTTAAGGAGGAGAAACCATGGATTTAAAGACTATGCTTGAAACTTTGGTTACTAACGGAGGGTATTTAGGATGGGGTTTGTATTATTTAGCGAAGTTTTTGGCAGCAGGGCTATGTATGGGAATTGGAGCTTTAGGCCCAGCTTTCGGAGAAGGTAAAATTGGAGCAGCTGCAATGGAAGCAATGGCTAGACAACCAGAATTGAGTGGTACAATAAGAACTAACATGATCCTTGCAGATGCTATAGATGAAACTACTGGTATTTATTGTCTGCTTATATCAATTATATTATTACTAGTTCTTCCATAAAATTTAAAGTTGTTGTACAGTAAATTATCCCTAAAGGGGTGTATGTAGATATGTTATCTTTTAATTTAACTTCTATTGTTAATTTGGTAGGTTTTATATTTTTTGTGTTATTGATGTACAAGTTATTGTATAAACCATATTTCGAAATAACTGATAAAAGAAAACAAGAAGTAGAAAAAAATCTGAGCGAAGCTGAAAAGCTTCGCTTGGAAGCACAGAATAGGAAAAATGAACTAGACAAACAGCTTCAAGAAATAGAGGAAACTAGAACAGAAATAATTCTGAAAGCTGAAGAACAAGCCAAGTTAATTTTAAAAAATGCTCAAGAAGAAGCTGAAAATCAACGAAAATACATAATCGAGAAAGCGGAAAAAGAATCAGAAGAAATTATAACAAAAGCTTTGAAAGAATTACAATCACAAATTGTAGCCATGGCTATAAGTATTTCTTCTATGATATTAAAGGAGCAAGTTGATAAACAAAAGAATGAAGAAATAATAAAAAGAGCTTTAATAAGTTTACAGAATAAAGGAGTATCTCAATGAAGCCCTCATATTTCCTTGCTTCTAAGTATTCAGAAGCTTTAATAAACATATTATCTCAAAAAGCTAAAATAAATCATCTTGAAAACTATGTAAAAGCATTTAGAGAAATAAGTACTATTATGGAAGAAAATGAATCATTTAAGGACGTTATTTTTAATCCTTTGTTACCAGTAGATTTTGTCGTAAACAAACTTGTAGAAGTTTCTGACTATGAAGACGAAATTTATATTAATTTTCTTAAAACTTTGGTACAGAAAAAAAGACTTAATTTAATCCCCTTGATAACAGAGCTATTGTATAGGAAAAATTTAGAACTGAACGAAACTATAGAAGTAAAATTAATTTTAGCTAAAAACGTATCCAAAAAGGTCTTAAACGAAATTAAAAGTACTCTCCAAAAAAACACTGGGAAAAACATCAAATTAGTAGTAGACTTTGAAGAAGAACTTATAGGCGGCATGCAATTGTATATTGAGGACAAATTTTTTGACTATTCTGTCAAAGGATTCCTGGATAATATACAATCCGCCTATGCACCAACTGGTGGAGGTGAAATTTTTGAGGGTTAATCCTGATGAATTAACTAGAGTTATAGAAGAACGTATTAAAAGTTATGAAAGTGGAGAAATAAAAGAAATAGGGTTAGTTATGCAGGTCAGTGACGGTATTGTTATCGCATATGGCCTTAAAGATGTGATGTCAAACGAATTGGTTGAGATAGAGGCTTTTAACGGAAATAAAGTTTACGGTATTGCTATGAACCTTGAGGTTGACAATGTAGGTATCATTACTCTTGGCAATTACAAAGATATTAAAGAAGGAGACAAAGTCGTAAGAACCAATAGAATAATAGAAGTACCAGTCGGTGAAAAACTTTTAGGTCGAGTCGTTAACCCATTGGGCATTCCTCTTGATGGTAAAGGTGATATCAAATCAGAGGAATTTTATCCCATAGAAAGAAAAGCAATGGGTGTTGTAACAAGAAAACCGGTTGATACCCCTTTGCAAACAGGTTTGAAAGTATTAGATGCTTTGATACCTATTGGAAGGGGTCAAAGAGAATTGATAATAGGAGACAGGCAGACTGGCAAAACTGCTATTGCAATTGATACAATAATAAATCAAAAAGGAAAGGATGCTTTTTGTATATATGTTTCTATAGGACAAAAAGCGTCTGCATTAGCAAGAACTATCGATAATTTAGAAAAATATGGAGCAATGGAATACACAGTTGTAGTTAGTGCAGATGCATCTGATCCTGCTTCGTTACAATATTTAGCCCCTTACGCAGGTACTGCAATTGGAGAATATTTTATGTTCAATGGCAAAGACGCATTAGTTGTTTTTGATGACCTATCAAAACATGCTGCCGCTTATCGAGAGATCTCTTTATTGCTACGTCGTCCACCAGGAAGAGAAGCATATCCAGGAGATATCTTTTATTTGCACTCTAGATTGTTAGAAAGGGCTTGTAGACTAAATGAAAAACATGGAAACGGTTCTTTAACTGCTTTACCAATTGTAGAAACTCAAGCTAACGATATTTCAGCATATATTCCAACTAACGTTATTTCTATTACTGATGGTCAGATTTATTTAGAAACAGGGCTTTTTAATGCTGGAATTAGACCTGCGGTTAATATAGGGTTATCCGTATCAAGAGTTGGAGGAGATGCTCAAACAAAAGCTATGAAACAGGTTGCGGGTTCTTTGAAACTTGATTTAGCTCAATATAGGGAACTTGAATCGTTTGCACAGTTTACCGCTGACCTTGATGAAGTTACCAAAAAGCAAATTACTAAAGGTGAAAAATTGACAGAACTTATGAAACAACCTCAATATTCGCCAATGGAATTAGAGGAGCAAGTAGCTGTACTTTACGTTGCCACAGAAGGTTACATTGATCAACTTCCTACAGATAAGATTGCTAAATTTGAAAAACATTTTTTAACTTATTTAAAAGAAAATTATTCACAAACTTTAAATAAAATAAAAGAAACTAAAGATCTTACAGACGATATAAAAAAAGAACTTGATGAAGCCGTTTCAAAATTCCTTAAAATATTCGAATGAATTGACGGTGGTGAATTAAATGAGTCGAGGCAACTTGAGGAATATCAAAAAAAGAATAAATTCCACAGAATCTACTATGCAAATAACCAAAGCAATGCAAATGGTTGCAACTGCCAGACTTAACAAAATACAAAGACAATGGGATGGAGTAAAGGATTTTTCATTTTACGCAGAAAGAATCTTGAAGAAATCTCCTTTTGTTGAAAATAGTTTTTATACCCAAGAGACTGAAGGTACACTTGTTTTGGTGATTACTCCTGATATGGGATTAGCAGGTTCATTCCCTTCAGACTTAGCGAGAGAAGCTTTACGATTAAAGCAATCCATAGAAGATTTTAAAGGGTTTCTAGTTATTGGAGCAAAGGGATATTATGCCTTAAGGCATGAAGGCATTTTGCTTAGTAGGACAAATTTATATGATGTTCCTAAAGTCGATCATGCAGAGTTTTTAATTGAAGATTTATTTGAAATTATGAGAGCAAAAAATATCACTAAAGTTAAAGTACTTTACGGACTGCTAAAAAATGTACTTGTACAATTGCCTGCAACTTTTGATTTACTACCAATAAAAAAAGAACTGTTAGAGATTGATGAGAGATATGAATATGAACCTTCTCAAGAAGAAGTTTTTGAAAGCGCTGCGTACTTATATGTTTTATCAAAACTGTATCGATTTCTTTTTGAAACAAAGTTGAGCGAGCTGCATGCTCGACAGAATGCTATGAAAAATGCTACTGATAATGCTTATGAATTAATTGAAGAACTTACACTTGAGTATAACAAACAAAGACAAACCCTTATTACTCAGGAATTGATAGAAATTATTAGCGGGGCGAAAATGCAATAGGAGGTAATTTAATGCAGGAGCAAAAAGGGACTATAATCAGCATAATTGGTCCTGTAGTGGATGTTAAGTTTCCCATTGGACAATTACCAAATGTCTATGATGCTTTAATTGTAAGAAATAAGCATAATAACGAAGAGTTGATTCTCGAGGTAGAACAGCTCATTGGTGACAATACAGTTAGATGTGTTGCTATGGATTCTACCGATGGTCTTAAAAGAGGTGAAGAAGTAATTAATACTGGTGGCCCTATAAAAGTACCAGTAGGAACTAAAACATTAGGTAGGCTATTCAATCTTCTAGGAAAACCTATAGATGAAAAAGGAGATATAGAAGTTGAAGAATATTGGCCAATTCATAGAGAACCTCCTACTTTAACTGAACAAGACACTACTATAGAAATTTTAGAAACCGGGATTAAATGTATAGATCTATTGGCTCCCTTTCCAAGGGGCGGGAAAATAGGATTTTTTGGGGGAGCTGGAGTAGGAAAAACTGTTTTAGTTATGGAACTCATTAGAAACATAGCTATGGAACATCGAGGTATATCTGTTTTTGCAGGCGTTGGTGAACGTACCAGAGAAGGAAATGATCTTTGGTTAGAAATGTTGCAAAGCGGTGTAATAGATAACACGGTACTTGTATTTGGACAAATGAATGAACCACCTGGCGCAAGGTTTAGAGTTCCCTTAACTGCTCTTACAATATCTGAATATTTTAGAGACAAAGAGAAAAAAGACGTATTATTATTTATAGACAACATCTTTAGATTTGTTCAAGCCGGTTCTGAAGTATCGGCTTTGTTAGGAAGAATGCCTTCAGCGGTTGGTTATCAACCTACTCTTGCTAGTGATATGGGTCAATTGCAAGAAAGGATCACTTCAACAAAAGATGGTTCAATAACATCGGTTCAGGCCATTTACGTACCCGCAGATGACTTTACTGACCCAGCACCAGCAACAACTTTTGCCCATTTGGACGCGAATTTGAACCTTTCTAGAAAGCTTTCAGAGCTTGGTTTATATCCAGCAGTAGATCCTCTTGAATCAACCTCTAAAATGCTTGATCCCAACGTTGTTGGAGAAGAACATTATAGAATAGCAAGACAAGTTAAAGAGGTACTTCAAAGATATGAAGACTTGCAAGACATCATTGCAATACTAGGAATTGAAGAATTATCAGAGGAAGACAGGAAAACTGTTAACAGAGCAAGAAGAATTCAAAGATTTTTAACTCAACCTTTCTTTGTTGCCGAAAGATTTACTAATTATCCGGGAAAATACGTTACTTTAGAAGATACGATCAAAGGATTTAAGGAAATATTAGAAGGAAAACATGACCACTTACCTGAAAATGCCTTCTATATGGTTGGAACAATAGAGGAAGCTATAGAAAAAGCCAAAAAATTATAATCTTGATTTTTCTCGTAAAGGTAGGTGTTTACCATCTTTAGGTTTAGAATTGTGACTCCTGAAGGTATAAAAGTTGAAGAAGACGTTGAATATGCTGAATTTAAAAGTGTGGAAGGTGGAATGGGTACTCTAACTAACCGACTACCCATCATTGTTAAATTAAGAATAGCACCAGTTAGAGTTAAAAAAAGTGAAAACGAATATGAAGTTTTAGCAGTTCACGGCGGCGTATTAAATATGTCAGGAGATGAAATGACTATTGTTACAACGGCCGCTGAAAGACCCGAAGATATAGATGTCGAAGCTGCTCGCAGAGCCTTAGAAAGGGCTCAAGAGGAACTAAGAATAACAGAGGATAAATTTAAAAGGATGAAGTTAGAAACTCGAATCCAAAAAAATCTTTTAAGAGTTAATATTTCGAAAGAACGCTGATTTTTGCTTTTTTATACCTGAATACTGTCTAACTTCGATTTTATCAAAGTTAGGTCTTTATAATTAGTTTCTAAATAATTATTTCTAATACTCTTTAAATATTTTAGATCAAGTTTTATCTTCTCGTTCGTTTTTTCCAAAACTACATTTTTTTCAAAAAGATCTGGTACATAAATGTTTTTATTCGTTATAACGTAAGCTATCAAATTGTTTGACAAGTCTTGATTAAAATAAGAAGAGATATTTGCACTAAATACTACATCTATATCTTGCATTTTAAGAGTCATGATAACAGCGGGATTATTTATTTCTTCGGGAAGTAAAAAAGAAATTTTAGAGGAACTTATACTAAAAATTCGCTCTTTCAAAGGTGTATGCGAATCTATGTAATAACACTCATTATCAAAAATTCTTAAAACGCTATTTTTACTAAAAAGGATAAAATGAACTCCATAAATATTGGTTACTTCTGTTATGGTCTTAATTTTATGTTTTAAGATTTTTCTTGGTGTGAAATAGAAAAATACATAAAATCCTTCACCTAAACCTTTGGTGAAGGATTTTATCATTGATTTAAGATTTAAATTTTGGATCATATATATCCCTAAAATATCTTTGCTTATTCTTTTGTGCCCTCTTAACGCTTCTAAAGACGAAAAAATGTCTTTCTTGTATACCCAATAGTGAAATTTTGACAATAAAAATCTAGTAAACATTTTATCTTCTCACCGTAACTTTAAAAGTACTAAGCGTTTCTTTTAAATCTAATAGGTACTTACCAAAGGTTTGAAAATATTGTCCTTTTTTCTTAAATTCACTGTATAAATAAATAGAATCCTTAATCAAAAAATCATTTTGATAATTTGGGACAATGTAAAAAATTTTAGGAATTTTATCTATACTATTAATAACAATTGTAGGAATATTAACTTTTCTTAAATTAGATTGAATTATCATAAACACTTTTTTTAAAACGTTCTCAGAAAAATAGGTCGAAAATATTATCAAATCAGTTTTGTTAAGTAAACTCAGAAAATAAAAATCAAAATTTAAAACGTCTTTATCAAAACCAAAAGTAACTAAAAAATCCAGTATATATAAAAACCTATTTTCTTTGCTTAAATAAGTTTTTTCGTTTTCAATATAGATTTCTATATACTCTTTGTTTAAAATCCCAACAACATCGGCTTGGTTATTTAATAACCAACCTGAAGTTGAAAGTATTAAATTAGTATCAATAAACTCCAACGCGTTTAAAGGATTACCAATAAATATTTTCATTTTCCAAATTTCTCAAAAAAAGTTCTATACGCTAAATATGTTTCATAAATGTCCGCTTTTGATGCAATCTCATAAGGCGAGTGCATACCTAAAAGCGGAACTCCAGCATCTAAAACATCAAGCCCTTTTTCCGCAAAGAAGAGAGCTATAGTACCTCCGCCACCTCTATCAACCTTGCCTAGTTCACCTATCTGCCAAGAAATATCTTCTTGATTGAAAAGATTCCTGATCCTGGCTAATAATTCAGCATGAGCATCATTCGTTCTTGATTTGCCTCCTGATCCAGTATATTTCATTAAAGTTATTCCATATCCTAATCTTGGAGCATTTGATAAATCATGTGCCTCCTTGTAATTTGGGTCTACTGCAGCAGATACATCAGCAGAAAGTAATGTCGAATTAAAAAGGGCATCATCAATAACATTGCACACTTTATGTTCATTTGCCAAGTGCATTATCTTTTTGACAACACTGATCCAGAAATGATTTTTAGCACCTGTATTTCCATCGCTTCCTATCTCCTCTTTGTCAACCAACAATAATGCTGGACTCTTTAAAGACGATTGAGAATCGATAAAGGCCGTGAGAGCTGTATAGGCACATACTCTATCATCATGTCCATAAGATGCCAATAAACTTCTATCTATCCCAACATCTCGAGCTTTTAAAGCGGGCACTGCTTCTAATTCAGCGCTAACAAGATCTTCTTCAATTATCCCATATTTCTCAAACAGTATTTTCAACACATTTAATTTGACCGGATTGCTAACCTTTTTACTTTCATCATAAGTAATAGAAATGGTTCCTAAAATTAAATTCATTTTCTCTGGATCAAATGCTTCAGAAATTTTTTTGTTGGGAAGTTCTTTATCAAGATGAGGTAACAAATCAGAAATCACAAACACTGGATCGCTTTCGTCATCCCCTATAGATACTTCAATTTTACTTCCGTCACTTTTTACTATAACACCATGTAATTCAAGGGGAATATTAAACCAATGATACTTTTTTACTCCCCCGTAATAATGGGTTTTTGCCATAGCAATACTTTCATCCTCTATTAGTGGTTCTGGTTTGAGATCAAACCTGGGAGAATCTATATGAGCTCCAACTAGGTTAATACCTTTTGTTAATGGTTGATTATATTTGATAGCAAACAACGATTTTTCTCTATTAACAAAATAAATCTTGTCTCCTAATTCTATATTTCCCTTCTCTTCGTAATAAGATAACGGTTTAAAACCATTTTCTTCCAATAATTTGACTGAAAATTTAATTGCACGCCTTTCAGTTTTTGAATAATTAATGAACTCTTTATACATCGAAGTATAACTTTCTATAGTTTCAAAATCTCTTTTACTCCAAACATTCTTCTTTTGAATTGTAAGTTTTTTTTCTAATTCGTTTATGTCCATAAATTATCCACCTCCAACTAAATTCTATCATAATTTTATAGAATTATGATTATATTGAATTAAAACTTACATTTTTCTTTCAAAAATATCCCTAAATAAAGATTTGTATATTATTCTTTACGCAAGGTTAAACGCAAATAATTGTCTTTAACACTAACTAATAATCGATTATCTTAAATATTCTCATTTTTTAAAAAAAGTAAAATATAATATAATAAAAATGTAAAAATATCGTTTATAATTTTTAATTTTCAAAAATATTTAGATTTTCTATTTTACAAAAAGGAAGATTTTGTTTACTAATCAGCATTTGCTATTAGACAAGTCTATAACTAAACTTCGGCATAGCAAGCCGAGAGATAGAGGAGGGGATTTATGAATAAAATAATTTATCCTGAACTAACAATGGATTTGGTCAGAGTAACCGAAGCATCCGCACTATTAAGTAGTTTGTACTTGGGATGTGGAAATATGGAAAAAATAAAAACTGCAGCCATCGATGCCATGAGGGGCATGCTAGACTATATTGACTTTAAAGGAAACATTGTCATGAGTAAATATGACAAGGATTCCACAGGAATGCTTTATACAGGAGAAAAGGTTGGAACTTGGAAAAATGACTTCCCAGAAATGGACATAGCTGTAGATCCGATAGATGGCGTTAAATTAGCTACATTCGGATTACCTAACGCTATAAGTGTTGTTATAGCTACGGTAAAAGGTGGAATAAAAGTTCTTCCAACTTTTTATTCTTACAAACTTGCGGTTGGCCCAGAGTTAAAAGGAAAACTGGACATTAGAAAATCCATGAAAGAAAATATAAGAATTGCATGTGAAACCTTAAAAGTGCCTCCAAGCAACCTCACTTTTGTGCTGTTGAATAGACAAAGACATGAAGATATTATTGAGGAAATTACCCAAAGTGGGGCTAGGATCAAATTAATAAGTGACGGAGATATTACACCTGCTATCGCCACAGCTATGCCAAATAGCGGTGTTGATATATACGTTGGGATTGGAGGAACGTTAGAAGGAATTTTAGCTGCTGGCGCATTAAATACGCTTAATGGAGAAATACAAATGAAATTACGGCCAAGAGATGTAACTGAAGCAAATTTAATTTCTGAAAAAGGATGGGACACAGAAAAAATATTTTATACCGAAGATCTTATAAATGGCGAAGACATAATTTTTTCTGCCACAGGTATAACTGATGGAGATCTTCTAGAGGGTGTAAAATTTGTAAAAGGATTTGCGTTTACGCATACCTTAACAATGAGGAAAAAAAGTGCAACTGTAAGAAAAATAAACACAGCTCATAACTTGCAAAACAAGACAATAAGATTAAAATCTCTAGAGAGAGATGAAAAACTTATAGAATTAAGAAAAATCTTATAAAAAGTGCATTAAACTTTAACCTAATCAGTGA
>NZ_DAOPSE010000034.1:0-13361 GCF_035349255.1 Defluviitoga sp.
TTAATAACATTGTAGTAGTTCTCTCACAAACAATCTCTCTAAGCCTTATGGGAAGCGTCATCGCAACTTTTGGTTATCGAGGAGCAACTCTAGTTCCAATTTTAGGAATGATTATAGCATTATTTTTCTATTTATTGCATGTAAGAAGAGAAATAACATTGTCTTTACAAAAAGAGCATATTTAGGATGTAATCTACCAAATCAGTAATTGATTCAAATAAAGATAGTTACTTATTTTTTCTGTTCATAAACCCAAAAACTTCGCTTCTTTATTTCTTTTTTAAAGAACCTCTATATTCTGTTTTTTAATATTTCTGCATTCAAGGTATTTATTATTCTGAATTTACTAGAAAGTTAATATGACATCTCATTAAAAATAAGAAAAGAATTATTTTAAGAACTTTTATTAATTTCTAATAATCTTTTTATTTATTCATTTATGAAACATGTTTCTTGATTATTGATAGTGTTAATGGACCTTTTAATTTTACTTTATAAATAAGCTGCATGTGAAAAATAAAAATTTCTATAAATGAGATTTTTGTATCTAATCAACATTAATTGTTTTAAATTGTTGATAATTATTCACAAATACTATTAACGACAATTGTATTTATAGTTAAAACTATATATAATAAAGTGAGAAGTGATTCATATCTAATTATTTAAAGGGGCGTTTTAAATGAAGGTAATTTTTAATGAGGTAACGATCCAAAACGGTGAAACTATGGGGTATAGGTATAGAAAGGGTGGGGAAAAAATACTTCTATTAATCCACGGAAATATGACTTCTTCAAAGCATTGGGATATCTTTATTGATGCGTTAGATCCTAAATACACCGTTTATGCTCCTGACTTAAGAGGATTTGGAATTTCGACATATCATACTCCAATAAATTCTTTAGATGACTTTAAAGAAGATTTAAAACTTTTTGTTGATGAAGTAGGTATTAAAAAGTTTAGTTTGATAGGCTGGTCAACTGGCGGGGGAGTCTGTATGGTTTTTGCTGCCGATTATCCAGAATACGTTGAAAAACTCATTTTATTAGAATCTGTAGGGACCCGTGGGTATCCAATTTTAAAAAAAGACATTACTGGGAAACCTATAATAGGAGAATTCTTAAAAACAAAAGAAGAAATAGCCCAAGATCCCATTCAAGTACTTCCTATTCTCAACGCATACAAGAATAAAGATAAAGAAATGCTAAAAAGAATATGGGAAGCCACGATATACACCCATAATAAGCCTGATGATGCAAAGTACGAAGAATATCTTGAAGATATGCTAACTCAAAGAAACTTAGTCGACGTAGACTACGCTTTAGCAACCTTTAATATAAGTAATGAATTTAACGGTGTCAAACAGGGGGATAACAGAGCTTCAAAAATTAAGTGTCCAACATTAATATTGTGGGGAGAAAACGACTTAGTTGTTCCAAAACAAATGGCTCTGGATATTAAAGCAGATATTGGAAATAACACAACTTTAGTTTATTTGAAAAAGTGTGGTCATTCGCCTTTAATAGATGATTTAGAACAATTAGTGAAAGTTGTGGTGAATTTTTTAGAAAAATAGAAGTTATTTTTTTTATTTTTAAGTAAGATATGATTCACCTGTTATTATAAGGAAAAAAGAAAAACAGAGGAGGAAAAAAAAATGAACAACGTCGGAATCATGGGCTTGGGTGTTTATATACCAGACAATTACATTTATGCAGATGAAATAGCAAGAAGAACTGATATTCCGCAATGGGTAATTGAAGAAAAGTTTGGGATCCTAAAAAAACCCATTCCTGGCCCGAATGACACAACTAGTCATATGGGGATACAAGCGGCAAAAGATGCTATTAACGATGCTGGTATAGATCCAAAAGAAATTGATTTGGTAATTTGGAATGGTGCACAACACAAAGATTATCCATGCTGGCTTGCTAGCCTATATGTAGCTTACGAGATTGGAGCTATAAATGCATGGGGATTTGATATGGAGGCCATGTGTGGCTCCATGATGACAGGTCTAGAAACTGCTAAGTCTTTAATGTTAAATAATGAAAGTTTGAATACAGTTTTAATCGTAAGTGGTTATAGAAACAGTGATTTGATTAATTATGAAGTGAAAGATACTTCTTTTATGTTTGATCTTGGAGCAGGTGGAGTGGCTGTGATTTTAAGAAAAAACCTAAATAAAAATGTGGTTTTAGCATCTTCTTTCAAAGGTGATGGATCGTTTTCAGAACAATGTGTAATAGAAGTGGGTGGAACAAAAAAATGGCCTATGGAACCTGAAGATACACAAAAATACTACTTTACTGTGAGAGATTCAGAAAAGTTTAAGTCTAATCTAAATGAAAAAACTATGCCGAACTTTTACGGGGTAATCAGAGATTCATTGAAAAAGTCTGGCTATAGTGAAAAAGATATAGGATATTTAGCAATTCTTCATTTTAAGAGATCTGCTCATAAAGCCGTATTAGAAGAATTAGGGTTAAATGAAAATCAAACAACTTACTTAGAAGATTATGGGCATCTTGGTCAAAATGATCAAATTTTATCGATGAAATTAGCCCTAAAAGAAGGAAAGTTGAAAGATGGAGACATAGCAGTTTTGGTAGGAGCAGGTTTGGGATTCGTTTGGGCAGCTACTACCGTAAAATGGGGGAGAATTGATAGTTGATAAATAAGTATAAAAAGGAGGATTTCAAATGGATAGATTGAAAGAAAAAGTATGTGTTGTCACAGGGGGAGCAAGGGGAATTGGGAAAAGCATAGTTGAAAAATTCTCTAAAGAAGGCGCAAAAGTAGTTTTTGCCCTAGATATGAACGAAGAGTTATTACAACAACTGGAACAAGGACAAAATGGAAATGTTATTAGAGGTTATTTACTTGACGTTACTGATAGAGAAGGCATTAAGAAATTTGTAGAAGAGGTAAAAGAAGAATTTGGAAGGATAGATGTTCTGGTAAACAACGCGGGTATAACAAGAGATGCTTTGCTTCAAAAAATGACCGAAGATGACTGGGATAAAGTTATAAATATTAATTTAAAAGGTGTTTTTAACATGACTCAATTTGTTTCAACTTTAATGCTAGAAAATGGAAAAGGCAGTATTATCAATATTTCTTCTATAGTGGCAGAAAGAGGTAATGTTGGACAAACGAATTATGCAGCCTCAAAAGGTGGAGTAATATCCATGACCTATACTTGGGCGAAGGAATTAGCTAGAAAAGGAGCTAATATACGTGTTAATGCTATAGCACCAGGTTTTATAAAAACACCTATGACAGAATCTATACCCGAAAAAGTGATGCAGAATATTCTATCGCAAATAACCTTGAAGCGAATGGGAGAGCCTGAAGAAGTTGCTAATGCTGTTTTATTCCTAGCTTCAGATGAATCTTCTTATATTACAGGACATGTTTTAGATGTAAATGGGGGAACAATTCTCTAATTTTTAAGAAGGTAGGTGGTTTTAAAGATGTGGAAAGAAAAGTATAAGCGAAAGCTAATGTCAATTGAAGAAGCAATTTTATCTCTACCAAAACGATGTACAGTTATTGTTAGCATGGCAGCTGCAGAAGCTCAAGGATTTTTAAGTAATATTCACAAGTTCAAAAATCATTTTGAAAAGATAAAAGTTGTAACTTGTTTAGATATGGGATACTATGATTTTTTTCTAAATAAAGATTATGAAGATGTTTTTCAATTACATACATGGTTTTTTTCTGATTCTACAAGGAAATCTAAATATCAGAATAATCTAGATATTTTAGACTTCATTCCCAACAACCTTCATATGGCTGGATTGGATAAAGTTATGGCAGAAAAGGAAGAGGGAAACATTCTGGTATTTTGGGGTTCGTGTACCCCTATGATTGAAAAAACGGGTTATTTCAATTTAGGAATTTCAAATGTTTATGAAAAAGATATTGCTGAAAATGCGGATATAGTAGTTATGGAAGTTAACCAAAAGATGCCTTTTGTTCATGGAGATACCGAGTGGCATATAAATAATGTGAATATTATAGTTGAATCCGATTGGGATATTCCTGAACTTTCTATTTTGGAACCTAAGGAAGAAGAAAAAAGGATAGCTGAATACATAGCGGATATGATTCCAAACGGTTCTACGATACAAATAGGAATTGGAGGAATTCCAAATGCTGTTGCAAGATTGCTTGAAGATAAAAAAGATTTGGGTGTTCACACTGAAATGCTTACAGAATCGATGATAGATCTGTTTGAAAAAGGCGTTATTACCAATATGAAAAAATCTCTTTGGAGAGGTAAATTTGTAATAGCTTTTGCATTAGGAACGCAAAGAATGTATGACTTTATCAATCATAATCCAGGCATTTTAGAGTTAAGAGGAAGATATGTGAATGATCCTTATGTGGTTGGTTTGAATGACAATATGGTAAGTTTAAATACAGCGATTTCTGTTGATCTCACCGGTCAAGTAGTTTCTGAAGCTATTGGAACACAACAGTACTCTGGTCCTGGGGGTCAGCTAGATACCCATAGAGGAGCTATAAGAAGCAAAAATGGTAAAGGAATAATTGCCTTAAGATCAACGGCTAAGAAAGGTACAATATCGACCATCGTTCCAATGTTAGACCCAGGAGCTCCAATTACAGTTCCTAGACATGATTTAGACTATGTAGTGACAGAATGGGGTATAGTTCATCTTAGGGGAAGAAGTGCTGGAGAAAGAGCAAAACAGTTGATTTCAATTGCTCATCCTAATTTTAGAAAAGAATTAGAAGACAAGGCTAAAGAAATGAGGCTAATATAAAAGGACTCGGGAGGTATAACATGAAAAAAGTATTTATTATTTCAGCAAAAAGAACAGCTATTGGAGCTTTTGGAGGTACGCTAAAAGACATATCAGCTGTAAGACTGGGAACCGAAGTTACAAAAAAAGTTTTAGAAGAAGCCAAGGTATCACCAGAAAATGTTGATGAAGTTATCGTTGGGAATGTTTTGATGGCTGGTCATGGAATGGGCCCTGGAAGACAGGTTTCTATATATGCAGGCATACCAAATGAGAAACCTGGTTATGTAGTAAATATGTTGTGTGGAAGCGGGATGAAAAGTATAATGATCGGTGCATCGGATATTAAAGTAGGTGACGCAGATATAGTTGTAGCAGCCGGTATTGAAAGCATGTCTACTTCGCCATATCTTTTACCTTACACATCAAGATTTGGGAGCAAATTTGGCCACCTTGAAATACTAGATCACATGATATTAGATGGTCTTACTGATGTTTTTAATAATTATCATATGGGAGTAACCGCAGAAAATATAGCTAAAAAATACAATATCACTCGAGAAGAACAAGATGAATTTGCATACAATAGTCAAAAGAGAGCAAAAGCAGCGATTGAATCAGGTAAGTTCAAAGAAGAAATAGTTCCGATTGAAATTAAAATGAAAAAAGAGTCAGTTACTTTTCTGCAAGACGAATATCCCAGATTCGATACAAGTTTAGAAAAACTTTCCAAACTAAAACCATCTTTCGTAGATAATGGAACAGTTACTGCAGGAAATGCTTCTGGTATAAATGATGGAGCCAGTGCAGTACTACTTGCTTCTGAACAGGCTGTTGAAAAATATGGTTTAAAACCTATTGCAGAAATAGTAGGTTACAGCCAAGCTGGTGTTGATCCTGCATATATGGGATTAGGTCCAGTTCCTGCTATTAAAGAACTTTTAAGTAAAATCAAAATGAGCATAGAAAATGTAGGACTTATAGAACTTAATGAAGCGTTTGCTGCTCAATCACTTGGAGTATTGAGAGATCTAGAAAGTATTTATGGAAAAACTAAAGATTGGTTTATTCAAAGAACTAACGTAAACGGTGGGGCAATTGCTCTAGGTCATCCTATTGGAGCATCGGGGAATAGGATTGTTGTTACATTGCTTCATGAAATGAAGAAGAGAAACATTGAGTTTGGCTTAGCTTCTTTGTGTATTGGTGGTGGAATGGGAACGGCTATGGTTATTAGAAACATTTAAATCCATAAACGAGGAGGTTGATAATTTCTTTAAAAGCATTTCGTTTCAAATAACAAAGTTGGATCTTTGCTTAATAATCAGGAGGTGGAACGCATGAAACGAATATTTTTAGTAATGATGAGTTTGTTAATGGTGTTTTCGTTTGCACTAGCTGCAGAAAAGCCTATAAAGATCGGGGCGGTTAATCCCTTAGGAGACATTACCGGAGATCAAGCTACAAAAGCTATGAAATTAGCGGTAAAAGAGATTAACGACGCAGGAGGAGTATTAGGTAGACCCATAGAACTCATAGTTATAGACGATGAAATGAATCCAGCAAAAGGAGCTGCTGCTATTGAAAGACTTGCAACAGTAGAAAATGTTGATTTTTTTGTTGGTGGCATGGGCAGTGGGGTTCATCTTGCTCAGGTACCAATCTTGAAAAAATATCAAAAAATCACTGTTTGGATTGGCGCAGCATCTCATCAAGCAGAAATAGCTATGGGGCCTGACGCTGATTGGTATTTCCATCTACATCCATGGGATTATCAACAAGGTGAAGGTTATGGTGTAGGTTGGACAGAAATCGTACATGCTTATCCTGAAGTTAAAATAGAAAAAGTCTTTCTAGCTTATGAAGAAGGAGCTTTTGGGACAGATTCTTACACTTCTTACATCGATTTATATGAAGAAGCAAAAAGAGGAGAAGGTTCTTGGAAAGAAGTGTTAAAAGAATTTAAAGGGGCATCTTTTAAGAGTGCAGCACTTGGTGGGGGAGATTATAGGGCAATGCTAAACCAAGCAAAATCTTTTAATCCAGATCTTTTTATATGGGCTGGATATGATGCAGATGCAATTCCTATAGTTGCTCAAGCTAGAGAAGTCAATTTTCAACCCCCGCTATTTGTTGGTGCACCTCCAGGATGGCCAGCAGATTTTGGAAAAAATCCACTTTCGAACAACGTAATTTTGTATGGTATGTGGGCACCAACTCTAAATGAAGTTAGTTCAGTAGCAAAACACTTTTATGACTCTTATGTAGAAATGTGGAAAGAAGAGCCTGCAACATATTTCGCACCTTTAGGATATACGAATATTTATTTCTTGGTAGAAGGTATTAAAAAAGCAGGATCAATGGATAAAAATGCTATTATTGAGGCTTTAAGAACCATAGAATATGAATCACCACTGGGAGAGGTATTAAAGATAGAACCAAGCAGAATTATTAAAAATCAAGGGTTTAAATATCAAAAAATATTACAGTGGCAAAATGGGAAGCAAGAAGTAATTTGGCCACTAGATCTAGCTACAACTCAACTGGTGTATCCTTTTAAATTTGGAAGATAAATTATATTCTGAACAATTGAATTAGCAAGGATGGAGGCTGGATAATCGATCCAGCCCCATTCCATATCAGATAACTTATATTAGCTATCAAGGCGGTGTTGAACTTGGAAAAAACTAATAAAAGTTTAAAGAAGACTCTAATTGCTTTTATTATCTTTTTAATTGTTGTAGGGATTTGGAAACCTCTAGCTTTGGTTTATGGAATACAAAGAGGAGGATTATATTCTTTAATCGGTTTGCCTTTAGCATTAATACTGGGAATTGTAGGTATTTTAAATTTAGCCCATGGAGATTTTTTGACTTTAGCTTTGTATATTGGATACATATTTTTTAGTTCATGGTCTATCGATCCGCTTATTTCAATGATTCCTCTTTTTTTTATACTATTCGTTTTAGGAATGGTCCTTTATTCAATTTTAATAAAAAAAGTTTTAAAAGCTGGACATTTAAATCAATTATTGCTAACTTTTGGAATATCAATGATTATAATTGAATTGATTAAGATTATATGGACAACCAGGCCAAGAAGTGTTTATACTTCATATGCATCTTCTTCTGTAATTCTAGGGAATTTTTCAATTGGTATGTATGAATTTATATATCCAGCTATGGCCATAGCTGTTCTTGTTATTTTGCAATTGTTTTTGAAAAAAACAAGATTAGGACAAGCAGCTTCTGCAGTTGGACAAAATCCGAAGGGTGCTGAAATAGTTGGAATTAATACGAATGTTGTTTATTTGGTAGTTTTTAGTATAGCATTTGGAATTATAGGGATTTCTGCGTCTGTTATGCTTCCAAGAACTTCCATATTTCCTTTATCTGGAAATTCTTATACTTTGAAATCTTTTGCTCTAGCCGCTATGGCGGGATTAGGAAACTTGAATGGTATCTTGATAGGAGGGCTTACTTTAGGAGTTGCAGAAGCAATTGTTCAGTCTATACCAGGATATGAAGGATGGTCAGATGTGGTATTCTTTGGGATTTTGATAGCTGTAATACTGTTTAATGCGTATAGGAGGTCTGAATAATGAAAAAAACAATTTTCCCCATAATAACTATATTAGCTATCGTTTTATTGATATTTTTACCTTATTTTATTGGAGCCTATTTATTACATGTCTTAATGACTATTTTTATTTATATGACTCTAGCTCTCAGTTGGGATATGATGTTAAGAACAGGCCAGTTATCATTTGGTGTTGCTGGTTTTTTCGGTGTGGGAGCATATGCTTCAATTATTACCTGTTCAAGGTTGGGATTTAATCCTTTGGTAAGTATACTTTTTGCGGGTTTTTTTGTGGCTTTAATTGCTTTAGGGCTGGGGTTCGCGGTGCTTAAACTGAGAGATATCTATTTTTCCATTACAACTTTAGCTATTACTATGGTTTTTTCAGTCATTATAAGAAACATACCTAAACTTACAGGGGGTGCCAGTGGAAAAGTTATCCCAAATGTTATATTTAATGGAGATTCGGCAAAAACATATTGGTTAATATTCTCTCTTGCTTTAATAACCATTATGATTTCGGAAATGTTTAACAGAACAAAGATTCATTTTGCTATAAATTCAATAAGAAATGATGAGATAATTGCAAGGTCGAGTGGCATTAACATTTTTGGTTACTTACTATTTGTTTTTTTAATAAGTTCTGCGCTTCAAGGAATAGCAGGAGCAGTTTACACTCAACAGTATGGCTTTGTTTCCCCGGAAACAACTTTTTCATTGGATTTTCTATTATTGCCAATGGCTATGGCTCTTGTTGGAGGAATCTATTCGACGTGGGGTCCTGTAATTGGAGCTTTAGTTTTAGGTTTTGCCTCAGAATATTTAAAATTGATTATGCCTTATGGACATTTAATCATTTACGGCATAATGATAGTTTTGATAATTTTATTTTTACCAAGAGGAATATATGGAACAACAAAAGATAAATTAATCACCCATAAAATAGAAAAGAAGAGTTTATCTGAATGAGCAAGAAACAAATTCGCAAAATTGAAAGTCAGACGAAAAAAGTAGCTAATATGCATGACTAGGAGGAATATTCTATGGTTATTCTAAAGACCATAAACTTGATAAAAAGATTTGGTGGATTAGCAGCAGTTAATGGTGTAGATTTGAGCATTAACGAAAATGAAATTCTAGGAGTTATAGGTCCTAATGGGGCTGGAAAAACAACTTTTGTTAATTTAATATCAGGACTAATTTATCCTACACAAGGAGAAATAATTTTTAATGATATAAACATAGAAAGTAAACCTGCACATGTTAGAACTACGCTTGGTATAGCAAGAACTTTTCAACTAGTTAGGCCAATTCAAGGATTTACCGCCTTTGAAAATATTGTTGTAGGAGCGCTTTTTGGGGCAAAAGAAAATTTGAAGCATGCAAGAGATTTAGCAAGTGAAATATGCGATATTTTAGAGTTAAAAAGGAGAGATTTCCCAATAGATAAACTTACTGTGCTTGATTTGAAAAAAGTTGAGATAGGACGTGCTCTAGCTTCAAAACCAAAGATTTTATTTCTTGATGAGGTCATGGCAGGTTTGAATTCCGATGAAACGTGGCAAATGATCCATCTAGTAAAATCATTAAAGAAAAGAGGATTGACAGTTGTAGTAATTGAGCATGTTATGGGGGTAATAAAAGAGTTAACAGATAGAGTTGTAGTATTAGAATCTGGGAAAATAATTTCTCAAGGGCTTTATGAAGATGTTTGCAAAGATCCAAAAGTCA
Source organism: Defluviitoga sp. (assembly GCF_035349255.1). Taxonomy (NCBI): domain Bacteria; kingdom Thermotogati; phylum Thermotogota; class Thermotogae; order Petrotogales; family Petrotogaceae; genus Defluviitoga; species Defluviitoga sp. The sequence goes on from NZ_DAOPSE010000034.1 coordinate 10,083, forward strand.
TTTCTGCATATTTAGGGGAGGAAGATTAATGCTAGAAATAAGAAATTTAAATGTTAAATATGGGAAAATACAAGTAATTTGGGAACTTTCAATTGATATAAAAAACGGAGAAGCTGTTGGTCTCTTTGGGCCTAACGGAGCAGGTAAAACAACTTTAATAAATGCAATAATTGGCTTGGTGAAACCTGAATCCGGAAAAATTATTTTTGAAAACAAATCTTTAGTTGGCTTAGAAACTCATAAGATAGTTCGAACTGGTATTGCTGTCGTACCTCAAGAACGGGAATTGTTTCCATTCATGAGCGTTGAAGAAAATTTGAGGCTCGGTTCAGCTTATATACCAGTTGCTAAAAATAGGGTAGAAGAAAATTTGGAGTTCGTATTCGCAATCTTTCCTATCTTAAAAGAGAGACGTAAGCAAATGGCTGGAACTTTAAGTGGTGGGCAACAAAGAATGTTGGCTATTGGAAGAGGGTTAATGGCCAATCCCAAGTTTTTAATTTTAGATGAACCTTCGTTAGGATTACAGCCTTCTCTTGTTATTGAACTTTTTCAAAAGCTAAAAGAAATTAAAAAAACTGGTATGTCAATTTTTCTAACAGAACAAAACGTAAAACAAGGATTAAAAATCATAGACAGAGGTTATGTTATAGAAAATGGGAGAATCGTTATGGATGATTCATCTATAAATCTATCTAAAAGTGAGTATATCCAAAAATCATATCTTGGAGTCTAAAAAAATAAATTTCTAATAACGACAATTTTTTGAAAAAAGTGTATTCAACATATTGGTTGATTTAGTAACAAAGGGGGAGAAAATATAATCATGCCTTTCTTAAATGTCCAAGAAGAAGTAAGCCTATTTTATGAAGTGAAGGGAGACCTAGAATCATCCGAGACAATAGTTTTTCTTAATGGAGTTATGGCATCAACAAATAGTTGGTACCAATTTATACCATTTTTTGAAAGATTTGGATACAAAATGTTGTTGCATGACTTCAAAGGACAATTGAAATCAAGTAAACCGGAAGGTCCTTATACTTTTGAAGAACATGCTATGGAGCTAAAAGAATTAATGGATTTTTTACAGATAAAGAATGCTAATTTGATAGGTACTTCATACGGGGGAGAAGTGGCTTTAAAATTCGCTATAAAATTTCCAGAATACGTTAAAAAAATGGTTATAATTGATTCAGTAAGTGAACTCGATGAAGTTTTAAGATTTTTTATAAAAGGTTGGATATCGCTTGCAGAAAAAGAGAATGGGATAGAATTCTTTTACGGAACTATGCCTTCTATTTACAGTGATTCATACATAAGAAAAAACTACAAAGAATTGGAAAAAAGGGCTCTAGCAACAGATAAAATGCCAAAAGAATATTTTAAAGGTCAGATTTATTTATATGAAACTTTTTTGCAAGACGTTTATATGACAAAGGAATTACACAAAATAAAAAGTCCAACGTTAGTGATCTGTGGTGAAAAAGATATTTTAAAGCCTCTAAAATTTTCTCAAATTATTGCTGATAATATTCCTAACTCTGAATTTGTAATTATTCCAGATTGTGGACACGTTGTTATTTTTGAAAAACCAGAAGAACTGGTCTCAATTTTGTTGGGATTTCTTATAAAATAAAATATATTTCTATGATTCATTCATAGTTTGATTTAATGTTAATAATTTGATGTAGAAATATATCAAATTGAATTCAAAGAATTCATCTCTAAGCAGAATCAATATTATTGATGATTCAATTATAATGATCGGGGGGTATAGAATGGAATTCAAAAGTATTAGAGGAAAAATAATAATTATTTTAGCGGTGATCTTTGTTTTATTTGGATCGACTATTATATTTAATATTTATTCATTATACAATTCCAATAACGGATTGGAAAAATATAAACAAATGTCGGATGAATTAATCATATTGTCAGAATCGCAAACATACTTCTTTCAAGCAACATTAGCCTTAAAAGATTACACAAGAGATTTCGAAAAGGAAAAGGAAGATGTATTTTTTTCAAATATAGACAGTTTAAAATTCAATTTAGATATCCTTTCTTCTAATCATGAATTAAAAGACTTAGAAACCAAAGTTGAAGATTATAGAAATTATTTTGAACATTTAGTTACTTACAACTATATGAAAACTAACCTTATAAATGAATTTAAAAATAGCAGTACTGCGTTAGAAAATCATATACTAAACTTCTTAGATATATGCAAAGAAAGTGAAGCAACTTCCTTGTCTATATATGCTGAAAGGCTTTTACAATATAGAAATGAGATTATGAATTTCTCTAATCAGTACTTTGTTTCCTTATCCCAAGGGGATAAAAACAGTGTATTAAAGGAGTTTGAAAATCTAAATTTACAATTATCAACCTTAAAATACAGTGTTAGTAGTCAAAAGCAAATTGAAGCCTTTTCTCTCTTGAATGATTCAGCATTAGAATTACAAGACATTTTCCTTCAGATTATTTCTAACGTCGAATCCCAAGAACCAATAATCCAAGAAATGGAACAATTAAGGGTAGAAATATTAAATCTGTTAGAAGACCAAAGAGCTCAATTAAAAGAACAACAAGACACACTAGGTCCACAACTAATAGAAAAGAACAACAGATCAATTGTACTAACAATAATATTAACAGTAGTAGCCTTTGTAGTAGCAATAATCATGGTCATATACCTAATACGAAGTATAACCAAACCATTACTTGAATTAAGAAACAAGATAAACCAATTCAAAGAAGGAGATTTAACAGTAGACTTTCAAGTGAAGAGTAAAGACGAAATAGGACAGATGGCATTAGCTCTATCAGAGATGAGTAAAGAACTAAGGAACTCAATGGGCTCGATAAGAGAAGCTTCAGACAAAGTACAAAAATCATCAGTTAATTTAACCAAGACCTCTCAAGAAAGTAGAGAAAACTCAGAAGAATTAAAACGACAAATGGATACGATACAGGCATATGCAGAAGAGACAGCAGGAAATGTAGAAGAAGTAACGTCAGGGGTAGACGAAGTAGCCAGGGCAGCGCAAGTGGTATCTCGAGATGCCCAAAGATTAAGTGAAGAAGCAGAAAATACAAACAAAGCAGCGCAAGAAGGAAGTCAAACAATAATAAGCATAAGTGAGATAGTAAAAGAAGCAGTAGAAAGGACAAAAGAAAGCCAAAAAGAAGTGACCCAACTAGCGACGAATGCGAAAGATGTCCAAAGCATAGTAGAAACGATAAACTCGATAACGGAACAAACGAACCTTCTAGCGC